>DATHJB010000024.1 GCA_035316325.1 Acidimicrobiales bacterium | reverse complement strand
CGTGGTGGGCGACGACGACCAGCCGCCGCGCGTCGTCCAGGCCCAGCGCAGCGTGGACGACGCCGTCGAGCAGGATCTGCCCGCCCGCCGGGTCGCTGCTGCGGTCGAGGCACTCGACGAGCGCCGCCATGTCCACCGGGTCGGCCACCACCCCCACCAGCTCGCCGGGACCCGCCGACAGCGACACCCCCGCCAGCGTCGCCACCACCAGCACCACGCCGGCCCCCACGGCCAGCCGCCGGTGCGGCCGCGCCAGCCCCCGCAGCGCCCGCACGGTCTCCCGCCCCGTCGCAACAGGCAACGCGGCCGACGCCGACAGCCCGGCCGTCATGCCGGCACCACCAGGTCCCGGAAGCGGGCGTCGATGACGGCCCACCCCGACGCGACCGGTAGCGCCGTCATCCCAGGACCGCCGCGCGGTAGCGGGCCTCGGTGAGCGCCAGCGTGGCGTGGGAGCCGGAGGCGACGACCTGGCCGGCGGCGACCAGCACCACCCGGTCGGCACACGCGAGCAGCGTCGGGCTCGACGTCAGCAACAGCGTCGTCCGCCCCGCTCGCAGCGCACGTACACCCGAGGCGATGCGCTGCTCGGTGGCGGTGTCGACGGCGGTGGTCGGCTCGTGGAGCACCAGCACCGGCGCCTCGGTGGCGAGCGCCCGGGCCAGGGCGACCCGCTGGCGTTGGCCCCCCGACAGCGAGCGGCCCTCCTCGGTCAGCACGCCGTCGATGCCGCCCGGCACCACAGCCAGCACGTCGTCCAGGCACGCCGCCGCCATCGCCCGGGCCGACGACACGTTGGCGCCGATCGAGTCGCCGAACAGGGGAGCGTCGTGGTGGGCGACGACGACCAGCCGCCGCGCGTCGTCCAGGCCCAGCGCAGCGTGGACCACGTCGTCGAGCAGGATCTGCCCGCCCGCCGGGTCGCTGCTGCGGTCGAGGCACTCGACGAGCGCCGCCAGGTCGACCGGGTCGGCCACCACCCCCACCAGCTCGCCGGGGCCCACCGACAGCGACACCCCCGCCAGCGTCCGGTGCTCCAGGCCCACGATCGCCAAGGCCGGCACCCCGCCGTCACCCGGCACCACGGCCGGGCCGTCGACCACGGCGAAGGGCGCGCCCAAGGCCGCGTCGAGGTGCGCCGATGACGCCCTCGCCTGGGCGATCTCGCTGCCCGCCAGCGCCAGGCGCCCCAGCGGTCCCACCAGGAACGACGTGACGCCCAGCGCGGTGACCAGCGCCCCGATGCCGATGCGGCCATCCAGGGCCTGCCGAGCGCCCAGCCACGTCACCAGCACCACGAACACGCTGGCGATCGTGACCGTGAAGCCGGCGTAGGTCGACCGCGCCCGGTTGGCGTCGAGCCCCGCTCGCAGGGCCGACCGGCTGGCCGAGCGGTACCGGGCAGAGGCCGGCCAGTCGGCGCCCAGCCCCTTGAGCACCCGCAGGCCCCGGAACAGGTCGGCGGCCACGCCCGAGGCGACGCCGACGGCGTCCTGGTGGGCGGACGCCCGGGCGACGAGCGGTTCGGCCAGCACCTGCACCACCAGCAGCACCAGCGGCAGCCCGACGACCACCACCAGCCCCAGCCACACGGAGATCACGAACAGGATGACGGCGCCCACGACCACGCCGGCGACCGCGCCGATCGCCATGATCACGGCGCCCACTCCGTCGCCGATGCGGGTGGTCTCGACCGTCGAGAGGCTGACGACCTCGCCCGGCAGCGCCCGCTCGACGCCGCCCCGCGCGTCGAGCACCCGGGCCGCCAGCTCGGTGCGGGCGGTGTGGGTGGCCCCCATGCGGGCCCGTTCGTCGACGTACACGCCCGTGCAGCCGGAGGCCGACAGCACGACGAACTGCCCGGCGAGCACCAGCAGCCAGCGCACGGTCTGCCCGGAGTCGCCGGGAGCGATGCCCCGATCGATGATGACGCCGATGGTCAGCGGCACGAGGACCTCGGCCGTCTGGTGGAGGGTGACCAGCGCCGCCGCCAGCAGGACGGTCGGCCGCTGGGCCCGCAGGGCGCGCCGCAGCACGCTCGCTGGTCGAGCGTCGTCCGCGCCCATCCGGTTGACACCAGCCCGTCCCCGTCCGATAGTAAGTGAACCTAACATCGAACATAAGGGCGGCTCAAACCCCATGAACCCCTTCGACGATCCCGACGGCACGTTCCTCGTCCTCGTCAACGACGAGGGCCAACACTCGCTCTGGCCGGCATTCGCCGAAGTCCCCGCCGGGTGGACGATCGTCCACGACCGCGACACCCGCGACGCCTGCCTCGCCTACGTGAACGAGCACTGGACCGACATGCGGCCCCGCAGCCTGGTCCTCTCGATGGAGGCCGCGGCCGCCGACGCCGTCCCGGCCGGCGGAACCCCTTCGTGACGGCCCACAGCGACACCGCCCGCACCGCCGACAGCCCCGGCACCACCGGCACCACCGGCACCACCGGCACCACCGATCTCCTCGGCGTCGGCTTCGGCCCCTCCAACCTGGCCCTCGCCATCGCGGTGGAGGAGCACAACCGCGCCACGGCGGACCCACCGCTGACCGCCACGTTCGTCGAGCGCCAGAGCGCCTTCGGCTGGCACCGAGGGATGCTCATCGACGACGCCACCATGCAGGTCTCGTTCCTGAAGGACCTGGTCACGATGCGCAACCCGTCGAGCGACTTCAGCTTCCTCGCCTACCTCCACGAGCGCCGCCGCCTGGTCGAGTTCATCAACCACAAGACCCTCTTCCCGCTCCGCATCGAGTTCCACGACTACCTCGAGTGGGCCGCGGCCCGCGTCTCCCACCCGGTCGGCTACGGCGAGCAGGTGGTGGGCATCGAGCCGGTCTTCGCCGGCGGTCAGGTGGCGGCGTTCGACGTGGTCAGCGAGGCGGACGGGCAACGCCGCACCCGGCGCGCCCGTGATGTCGTCGTGGCGGCCGGGCTCGTCCCCCGGATCCCGGCCGGCGCGACGTTGGGCCGCCGGGTGTGGCACAACCTGGAACTGCTGCACCGGGCCCGGGCGTTCCCCCGCCACCCCGCGCCGCAGCGCTTCGTGGTGGTCGGCGCCGGCCAGAGCGCGGCCGAGGTGGTCGCCTACCTCCACGAGACGTTCCCGAGCGCCGAGGTGTGCTCGGTCTTCACCCGCTACGGCTACGCGCCCTCCGACGACACCCCGTTCGCCAACCGCATCTTCGACCCGGCCGCCGTGGACGAGTACTTCGGCGCCGACGAGGACGTGAAGCGCCTGCTGTTCGACTACCACCGCAACACCAACTACTCGGTGGTCGACACGGAGCTGATCGAGGACCTGTACCGCCGCGAGTACCGCGAGCGGGTCACGGGCGCCCGCCGGCTGCGGATGATGAACGCCTCGCGGATCGTGGGCGTCGACGAGACCGCCGGGGGCCTGCGGGTGGCGGTGCAGTCGCTCACCGACCGCTCGGTCGAGAGCCTGGAGGTCGACGCGCTGGTCTATGCCACCGGCTACCGCCCGAGCGACCCGTCGACGCTGCTGGGCGACGCCGCCGGCCTGGTGGAGCGCCGGCCCGACGGTGCCCCGGTCGTCCACCGCGACTACCGGCTCCAGCTCGGCGAGCCGTCGCGGGCGGCGATCTACCTGCAGGGCGGCACCGAGCACACGCACGGGATCTCGTCGTCCCTGCTGTCGAACGTGGCGGTGCGCACCGGCGAGATCGTGGAGTCGATGGTGGCCCGCCGCCGCGCCGACCAGCCTGCCCCGGTGCCCGCGGCCGCCTGGTCGTGACCTGACGGGACGGGCTCCCCGAACACCACCGCGGTGTGGCATCGTGTCCTCCCCGGCCCGCACCAAGCGCTTGGCCGGCTAGGAGGAGGATCGTGACCCGACCGACGCTGTCGCTGCTCGTCCCCAACTTCGGGGAGCTGTTCCCCCTCGACGGCTGGAGGGGGCTGCTCGACGTGGCCCGGGCGGCCGACGACGCCGGGATCGACCGGATCATCGTCGTCGACCACGTCATCCTGGGCCCGAACCTCGACGCCTACCAGTGGGGGCGCTTCCCGACCGGGCCCGACGCCCCCTGGCTCGAGCCGCTCACCGTGCTCAGCGCCATGGCGGCGGTCACCGAGCAGGTGCGGCTCGGCACCGGCATCCTCGTGGCGCCGCTGCGCCCGGCCGCGGTGCTGGCCAAGACGGCGGCGACGCTCGACGTGCTCAGCGGCGGTCGCCTCGACCTCGGCGTGGGGCCGGGCTGGCAGCGCGAGGAGTACGACGCCGTGGGCCGCGACTTCCACCGTCGGGGTCGGCTGCTGGACGAGACGTTGGCGGCGTGCACGGCGCTGTGGTCGGACGCCCCGGCCAGCTACGACGCCGACGGCGCCCACGTCACCGACGTGTGGTGCCGGCCTGCGCCCCCGCAGCCCGGCGGCGTGCCGCTCTGGATCGGCGGGGCGCTCCACCAGCGCAACCTCGACCGGGTCGTCCGCTTCGGGCGGGGCTGGATCCCGCTCATGGGCGCCTCGCTCGACGACATCGCCGCCGGCAGCGCCACGCTCCGGACGGCACTCGCCGCGGCCGGCCGCGACCCCGACGAGGTGACCGTGCGCGCCCCGCTGCCGCTGGTGCGGGGCGATGCCGGCATCGACCTCGACCGGAGCCTGGCCGGCGTGCCCGACGTCCTGGCCACCGGCGCCCGTGACATCCACGTCGGGCTGACCACCCTGGCCCCGGACCCCGCCGAAGCCGCCCGCCGCCTGCCGTGGCTGGTCGACCGCTTCGCCGCGGTCACGGCATCGGGAGCCGACGCGTGAGCGGGGAGCTCGACGGCCGGGTCGCGATCGTCACCGGCGGCGCCGCGGGGATCGGCGGGGGCATCACCCGGCGGTTCGCCGAGGCCGGCGCCGTCGTCGTGGCGAACGACATCGACGAGGCGTCGCTCGCCCGCACGGTGGACGACGTGGTGCAGGCGGGTGGCACAGCGGTCGCCGTGCCGGGCGACATCCGCGACCCCGACACCGTCGCCCACCTCGTCGCCGTCGCCGGGGAGCAGCAGGCCAGCGGCCGGATCGACGTGCTGGTGAACAACGTGGGCGACTACCGCCCCAACGGCCGCTTCGTCCGCACCACCGAGGACGACTGGCGCACCCTCTACGAGCTCAACCTGGAGCACGTCCTGCGCTGCACCCACCAGGTGGTCCCGATCATGGTCGACCAGGGCGGCGGCAGCATCGTGAACGTGACCACCGTCGAGGTGCACCGGGGCATCCCCGCCAACGCCGTCTACTCCGGGCTGAAGGCCGCCGTGTGGGCGTTCTCCCGCAGCCTCGCCGTCGAGCTGGGCCGCCAGAAGGTGCGGGTGAACTGCATCGCCCCCGACATGGCCGACACCCTGCAGACGCCCGCCGAGGTGATGCTCGGCGACCGCGACCCCGCCCTGGTCGGGGCGTGGATCCCGCTGGGTCGCTTCGGGCAGCCCGCCGACTACGCCGATGTCGCCCTGTTCCTGGCCTCCGACCAGTCGCGGTTCGTCACCGGCACCACCATCCCGGTCGACGGCGGCACCCTCGCCGCGGGCGGGTGGTACGGCCGGGCCGGCGGCCGGGGCTGGACCGTCCTCCCCGACGCTCCCTGACCTGCCACCCGGCCCCCGCTGTACGCCTGCGGGCGTAGGTGGCCGCGGCCCGAGTGGGACCAGTGGGGTAGTCGACATCCCTCCTCGGAGGTGACGACCCGGGGCTCCGGATCAGCGACGATCTGGTTTGGACAGAGAGTCCGGATCAAGGAACGGAGACCACGATGTCCAGCCAGAACGACGAGATCACGGCCTTCCTCGCGCGGTGGATCGCCGCCGAGCGCGACGCCGACAAGGCGTCCGTCGACCGGTACCTCACCGACGACTTCGTCGGCGTCGGCCCCCTCGGGTTCATCCTCACCCGCCCGGAGTGGATGGCCCGCCACGAGACCGGCGACCTGGTCTACGAGACGCTCGCCCTCGAGGACGTGCAGGTCCGCACCTACGGCACCACCGCCGTGGTGGTCGCCCTCCAGACCGGGATCGGCGCCTACCGGGGCTTCCCGGTGCCGGAGACGACCCGGGCCACCGTGGTCGTGGTGCAGGGGCCCGACGGCGGCTGGCAGGTCGCCAACGTCCAGTACAGCTTCGTCGCCGGCACCCCCGGCGCGCCCCCGATCCCCGGCCCGCCGCCCCGGCAGCAGGACCCGTCGTGAGCCGTCCGTTCGAGGGCAAGGTGGCGCTGGTCACCGGTGCCAGCCGTGGCATCGGGGCGTCGGTGGCCCGGGCGTTCGCCGGGGCCGGGGCCGACGTGGTCCTGGCCGCCCGCGACCAGGAGGCGCTCGACGCCCTGGCCGCCGAGCTGCGTGAGAGCGGGGTCGCGGCGCTCGCCGTCCCCACCGACGTCGGTGACGCCGACGCCGTCGCCCGGCTCGTGGACCGGACGGTCGACGCCTTCGGCCGGCTCGACTTCGCCTGCAACAACGCCGCCGGGGGTGGCCACCCGCCCACCCCGTTGGCGGACGTGTCGGTCGAGGCCTTCGACAGCGCCTACGCCGTCAGCCTGCGAGGCGTGTTCCTCGGCCTCAAGTACGAGATCCCGGCCATGCTCGCCTCGGGCGGCGGTGCCATCGTCAACATGTCGTCCACCGCCGGCCTCCAGGCTGTCGGGGGACTCGCCGCCTACGCCACCGCCAAGCACGGCCTCGAGGGGCTGACCAGGGTGGCGGCCCTCGACTACGCCGAGCAGGGCATCCGGGTCAACGCCGTGGCGCCGGGGCCGATCCTCACCGACAACCTGGCCCGGGCCGGCGCCGAGGCGCAGCAGCGCACGGCGGCGGCGGTGCCGGTGCGCCGGGTCGGCCAGCCCGACGAGGTGGCCGACGCCGTGGTGTGGCTGTGCTCCGACGCCTCGGCGTTCGTCACCGGCACCACCCTGGTGGTCGACGGCGGTCGCCTCGCCGGCGTCCCCCCGTTCGCCATGAAGAGGTGACGGCTGTTCGACAGGAGCTCGGCCTCAGCTCCACAGCGTGACGTAGACCGGCGGCCGGAACCGGCTCGGCGGCACGCCCCGCAGCGGCGTGTGCATGGCGCGGGTGGCGGCCGGGGTGCCGACGAAGCGGTGGAAGGCGGCGGCCGCGGTGCTGCGCCGGTCCGACGCCAGCATCGTCACGTGCCACAGCAGCTCCACCGGCGTCCCCCGCACCGGCAGCGGCACCAGGCCCTTCCGCTCCGGGTCGTCGAGCACCACGTGGGCGACGGCCGGCGCCACGCCGTGGCCCTGCTCGGCGGCGGTCAGGGCGGCGGCGTGGCTCGGGAACATGCGGATGTGCTCGTCGGGCACCCGCAGCCGGCCCAGGAGCGCGCCGACGGGCGACCGCTCGTCGCTCGCGTCCGGTCCGACCAGCCACGTCTCCCTGGCCAGGGCCCCGGGGTCGATCGTCGCCCCGGTCGACGGCCCGACCGCCAACCGGTGCTCGGGCGCCGCCACGAAGATCAGCCGGAACCGGAACAGCGGGCTGCACTCCAGGCGGGGGAAGCCGTCGCTCGCCAGCGGCGGGCCGATCGCCACGTCGGCCAGGCGCTCCTGGAGCAGCGCCGCCATGTCCTCGGTCACGCACACCCCGAGCGACACCTCCACGGCCTTCGACTTCGCCGCGAACGCCGCCACCAGCGCGGGCGCCACCGACTCGGCCACCTCGCTCGTGCCCACCACCCGCAGCGTCTCGGGCGCACCCTGCGCCTGGCGGATCGCCGCCTCCGCCTCCACCGCCAACCCCACCATCTGGGAGGCGATCGGCACCAGCCGCCGGCCGCCGGGTGTCAGCTCCATGCCCCGGGTCGTCCGCTCCACCAGGTTGTCGCCCAGCTGCTGGCGCAGCGCCGCGAGCGCGCTCGACACCGCCGGCTCCGATACGCCCAGGCTGCGCGCGGCCGCCTTGACCGAGCCCAACCGAGCGACGAGCACGAAGGTCTCGAGCTGGGTGAGCGTCACCAACCAGCGAAGTTAACCGAACCCTTATGGGTTCGTTGACGGAACGTGCGGGCGGTGCGACGTTCACGATGGGTACGAACAAGGGGGACACGATGCAGGTTCCTGCTCCGTTCGAGTACGAACGGGCGACCACCGTGGACGAGGCGATCGCGCTCCTCGAGCGCCACGGCCCGGACGCCCGGCTGATCGCCGGCGGCCACAGCCTGATCCCGATGATGAAGCTGCGGCTGGCCCGGCCGGAGGTCCTGGTCGACATCAACGACCTCACGGATCTCGCCTACGTGCGTCAGGAGGGCGACGAGCTGCGCATCGGGGCGATGGCCCGTCACCGCGACCTGCTGGAGTCGCCGGTCGCCTTCGAGCACTTCCCGATCTTCCGCGATGCCGAGAAGGTGATCGCCGACCCGGTCGTCCGCAACCGGGGCACGGTCGGCGGGTCGATCTGCCAGGCCGACCCGTCCGAGGACCTGTCGGCGGCGTTCGCGGCCGTCGGGGCGACCATGGTGATCCGCTCGTCGTCGGGAGAGCGGGTGGTGTCCAGCGCCGACTTCCACCAGGGGCCGTACACGACGGCGGTCGACGACGGCGAGATCCTCACCGAGATCCGGGTGCCGATCCGCCCGGCGACCGGCAGCGCCTACGAGAAGGTCGAGCGCCGGGTGGGCGACTGGGCCGTCGCCGCGGCCGGCGCGTGCGTCCAGCTGGGCAGCGACGGCACCACGGTCGTCGACGTCGGCATCGGCCTCGCCGCGGTGGGGGCGTCGCACTTCCGGGCGACCGCCGCCGAGGACCTCCTGCGGGGCGGGCCGGCGACCGAGGAGCGCTTCGCCGCGGCTGCCGAGGCGGCGGGGGAGGGCTGCAACCCGGTGTCCGACCAGCGCGGCCCCGAGGACTACAAGCGGCACCTCGCCCAGGTGCTCACCGGCCGGGCGCTGACCAGGGCAACCGCCCGAGCCCACGGACAAGGGGACTGACATGCAGGTGACCGTGACCGTCAACGGCGAGGCCGTGACCCGCGACGTCGAGCCGCGGCTGCTGCTCGTGCACTTCGTCCGCGACCACCTCGGGCTCACCGGCACCCACTGGGGCTGCGACACGTCGAACTGCGGCACCTGCGTGGTGTGGATGGACGACGAGCCGGTGAAGAGCTGCACGGTGCTCACGCCCATGGCCCACGGGCGGGAGGTCCGCACCGTGGAGGACCTGGAGCGCGACGGCGAGCTCGACCCCGTCCAGCAGGGCTTCATCCAGGAGCACGGCCTGCAGTGCGGGTTCTGCACCCCCGGGATGATGATGACCTGCCGGGCGCTGCTCGACCGCAACCCCGACCCGTCCGACGAGGAGATCCGGGTGGCCATCTCCGGCCAGATCTGCCGCTGCACGGGCTACGAGAACATCGTGCGCGCCACCCGCTGGGCCGCCGAGCACGAGGCCGCGGCACCCGCCACGACGCCCGAGGAGGTCACGGCCTGATGACCGCAGTCGAAGAGCCCCAGGCACCGGTGGATCCCGTCGGCTTCGGCCGCATGCTCCGCAAGGAGGACGCCCGCTTCGTCCGCGGCCAGGGCAACTACGTCGACGACATCGTGCTGCCCGGCATGCTCCACGGCGCCATCCTGCGCAGCACCTACGCCCACGCCCGCATCCGCAGCATCGACACCGCCGCCGCCGAGGCGCACCCCAAGGTGAAGGCGGTCATCACCGGCGCCACCCTGGAGACCCTCGGCCTCGCCTGGGCGCCGTCGCTGTCGCACGACGTCATCGCCATCCTCGCCACCGACAAGGTGCGCTACCAGGGTCAGGAGGTGGCGTTCGTCGTCGCCGAGGACCGCTACTCGGCCCGCGACGCCCTGGAGCTCATCGAGGTCGACTACGAGCCGCTGCCGCCCGTGATCGACGCCCGCAAGGCGCTCGACCCCGACTCGCCCGTGATCCGCGACGACATCGACGGCAAGACCGACAACCACATCTTCGACTGGGAGGCCGGCGACCGCGCCGCCACCGACGCGGTGTTCGCCAACGCCGACGTCGTCGTCGAGCAGGACGTGCTCTACCCCCGCGTCCACCCGGCGCCCATGGAGACCTGCGGCCAGATCGCCGACATGAACAAGGTCACCGGCAAGCTCACGCTCTACTGCACCACCCAGGCGCCGCACGCCCACCGGACGGTCTACGCCCTGGTGGCGGGCCTGCCCGAGCACCAGATCCGGGTGGTGAGCCCCGACATCGGCGGCGGCTTCGGCAACAAGGTGGGCCTCTACCCCGGCTACGTCTGCACCGTGGTGGGCTCGATCGTCACCGGCAAGCCGGTGAAGTGGATGGAGGACCGCTCCGAGAACCTGATGTCCACCAGCTTCGCCCGCGATTACCACATGCACGGCGAGATCGCCGCCACCCGCGACGGCAAGATCCTCGGGCTGCGGGTGAAGACCCTCGCCGACCACGGGGCTTTCAACAACACCGCCCAGCCGAGCAAGTTCCCCGCCGGCTTCTTCCACATCTTCACCGGCTCGTACGACCTGGAGGCCGCCCACTGCGAGGTGTCGGGCGTCTACACCAACAAGGCGCCGGGCGGCGTCGCCTACGCCTGCTCGTTCCGCATCACCGAGGCTGCCTACCTGGTGGAGCGGATGGTCGACTGCCTGGCCGACGAGCTGGGCCTCGACCCGGCCGAGCTGCGGATGAAGAACCTCCTCCGCCCCGAGCAGTTCCCCTACATGGCCAAGACCGGCTGGGAGTACGACTCCGGCGACTACCCGCGGGCGCTCCGCCTGGCGATGGACATGGCCGGCTACGAGCAGCTGCGGGTCGAGCAGGCCGAGAAGCGGGAGCGGGGTGAGCTGATGGGGATCGGCATCTCGTTCTTCACCGAGGGCGTGGGTGCCGGGCCCCGCAAGCACATGGACATCCTCGGCCTCGGCATGGCCGACGGCGCCGACGTGCGGGTGCACCCGACCGGCAAGGCCGTGGTGCGCATCTCGGTGCAGTCCCAGGGCCAGGGCCACGAGACGACGTTCGCCCAGATCGTCGCCGAGGAGCTGGGCATCCCGGTGGCCGACATCGACGTGGTGCACGGCGACACCGACGCCACGCCCTTCGGCCTGGGCACCTACGGCTCCCGGTCGACACCGGTGTCGGGCGCGGCGGTCGCCGTCGCCACCCGCCGGGTGCGCGACAAGGCCAAGCTGATCGCCTCGGCGATGCTGGAGGTGGCGCCCGACGACCTCGAGTGGGAGAAGGGCAAGTGGTTCGTGCGGGGCGACCCGTCGACGGCCAAGACGATCGCCGAGATCGCGCTGGCGTCGCACGGCCCGTTGGAGCTGCCGGAGGGGGTCGAGGGCCACCTCGACGGCTCGGCGGTCTACAACCCGCCCAACCTGACCTACCCGTTCGGCGCCTACATCGCCGTGGTCGACGTCGACCCCGACACCGGGCAGGTGAAGGTGCGCCGCTTCATCGCCGTCGACGACTGCGGCCCGCGCATCAACCCCATGATCGTGGAGGGGCAGGTGCACGGCGGTCTGGCCGACGGCATCGGGATGGCGTTGATGCAGGTGATCGCCTTCGACGAGGACGGCAACTGCCTGGGCGGGTCGTTCATGGACTACCTGCTGCCCACGTCGATGGAGTGCCCCAGCTGGGAGCTGGGCGAGACGGTGACGCCGTCGCCGCACCACCCGCTGGGCGTGAAGGGCGTGGGGGAGTCGGCCACGGTGGGGTCGCCGGCGGCGATCGTCAACGCCGTGCTCGACGCCATCGGTGTCCGCCACGCCGACATGCCCCTCACCTCGGCCCAGGTGTGGCGGGCCATGCAGGGCCGCCCGCTCCGCACCGACCTGGCGATCGACTGATGCCCCGTCAAATTGCGTCCGAAAACCCGCACATGGCGGGCAGATCAGCGCAATTTCAAGAGGCCGAGCGGCTGCGGGCCGACCGGCGGGGCTTCGTGACGGCCACGGTCGTGCGGGCCGAGAAGCCCACGTCGGCCCGACCGGGCGACAGCGCCCTCGTGCGCGACGACGGCACGGTCGTCGGGTTCGTGGGCGGGGAGTGCGCCCGGGCCAGCGTGCAGGCCCAGGCCCTGGCGGCGCTGGCGTCGGGCGACCCGGTGCTGCTGCGGATCACGCCCGACGAGCTCCCCCCGGAGGCCTCGGCCGGGGCCGTGACCGTGCACAACCCGTGCCTCTCGGGCGGGACGCTGGAGATCTTCCTGGAGCCGACCCTGCCGCCGGCGCTGGTGGTGGTCCATGGCGACGCCCCGATCGCCCGCGCCGTGCGGGAGCTGGCCGCCTGGCTCGGCTGCGACGCCCAGCCGGCCGGTGGCGACGACGACGTGCCCGCGGGTGCGGACGCCGTCGTCGTCGCATCGCACGGCGAGGACGAGGGGGCGGTGATCGAGGCGGCGCTGCGGGCGGGGGCCGGCTACGTGGCGCTGGTGGCGTCGCAGCGGCGGGGCGCTGCCGTGCTCGACGGCCTCGACCTGGCGCCGGACGAGCGGGCCCGGGTCCACACGCCCGCCGGCCTGGACATCGGCTCGCACACGCCCCGCGAGGTGGCGCTGTCGATCCTGGCCGAGGTCGTGTCGCTCCGGCCCCGGCCCGACCCGGCCGTGCACCTGGCCGAGGCCGTCGACCCGGTGTGCGGCATGACCGTCGCCGCCGTGGAGTCGACCCGCCACGTCGACCGCGACGGCGTCCGCCACTGGTTCTGTGGCCCCGGCTGCGAGCAGGCCTTCACCCCGTCGTGATCGCCGACCTCGCCGACGCCGCCGCGCTGGAGCGACACCTCGACACCGTCGACTACCTGGTCGACCGGGGCCTCGCCACCGCCCTGTTCCTGGCCGTGGGGCTGCCCCAGCCGATCCTGCTGGAGGGCGAGGCCGGCGTGGGCAAGACCGAGGCGGCGAAGGCGCTGGCGGCGGTGCTCGACACACCGCTGCTGCGGCTGCAGTGCTACGAGGGCATCGACGCCGCCGAGGCGCTCTACGAGTGGAACTACCCGCGGCAGCTGCTCAGCATCCGGCTGGCCGAGGCGGCCGGGTCGGCGATCGTCGAGGACGACCTCTTCGGCCCCGACCACCTGATCGCCCGCCCCCTGCTGCAGGCGATCGAGCACCCCGGACCCCGCCCGGTGGTGCTGCTGATCGACGAGGTCGACCGGGCCGACGACGAGTTCGAGGCCTTCCTGCTCCAGCTGCTGGCCGAGGGGGCGGTGACGATCCCCGAGCTGGGTACCCGCCACGCCGTCCACCCGCCGGTGGTCGTGCTCACGTCGAACCGCACCCGCGACCTGAGCGACGCCCTCAAACGCCGGTGCCTCTACCACTGGATCGACTACCCGTCGGTCGACACGGTGGCCCGCATCGTGCGGCGCCGGGTGCCGGGGGCGACCACCACCGTCGCCGCCCAGGCCGCGGCGGCCACCGCCCGCCTGCGCACGCTCGACCTGCAGAAGTCCCCGGGCGTCGCCGAGACCATCGACTGGGCGTCGGCCCTGGTGCTGCTGGGAGCGGACGGCCTCGGGCCCGAGCTGGTCGACGCCTCGCTCGGCACCGTGCTCAAGTACCGCGAGGACCACGACGTCGCCCGCACCCGCGGCCTCGCCTGGGTGGCCGGGAAGTAACCCCCACCCACCCGAAACTTCGACAGCGGTGGTGGCCAGAGCGCCACCTGTGTCGAGGTTTCGGGTGGGGTTGGGGTTGGGGTTGTCAGGGTTCGACGAGGGCCTCGGTGACCACCCGGGCCGTGTTGCCCTGGCCGTAGGTCGAGCCGGTGTCGCCGGTGCCGAGGCGGACGACCACGGTGTCGGAGCCCGCGTCCACCTGTACGACCTGCCCGCCGAGGCCCCGGGCCCAGTACATGTCGGCCGCGGCCGACGGCACCATCTGGCGGTGGGGCGCGGTCGCCGCCTGCTCCAGGGTCATGGGGTGCAGGGGGTCGGTGATCGGTCCGACCCGGTTGAGCCACCAGAGGTAGCCGTAGGCGGCGTTGATGTCCTGCGACGCCTGGCCGGTGGCGGCGGCGACCCACTCGGCGGGCACCACCTGGCTGCCGGACCAGCGGCCGGTGCGCAGGAACAGGTAGCCGAACCGGGCCATGTCCTGGCAGGTCGAGCGCACGCCGAAGTACGTGTTGGTGTTGCCGGCGCCGTCGCGGGTCATCGACGTGTGGGTCATCCCGAGGGGGCCGAACAGCCGCTCCTGGGCGAACGTCGCCACGTCCTGACCGGTGGCGGCCTGGAGCACGGCCTCGAGGGTCTGGATCGCGGCGTTGTTGTAGGCCCAGGTCTGGCCGGGCGCCACGTCCTGGGCGAGCCCGATCGCGAAGCTCGTGCGGTCCGGCGCCTGGGTGAGGCTCACGTAGTCGGTGACCAGGTCCCAGTGGCGGCCGGAGTCGTTGCTCAGCAGGTCCTCGACGGTGACGGCCGCGGCCGGCGTGCCCACCCACTGGGGGATGTACTGCGAGGCGGAGTCGTGGATGTCGAGCAGACCGTCGGCCTGGGCGATCCCGACCAGGGTGCTGGTGACCGACTTCGTGGTCGAGAAGACCTCCTGGCTGCTGGTGGCGGTGGTGCCGTTCCAATACCACTCGGCGACCAGCTGGCCGTGCCGGACCACCGCGAAGCAGTTCGAGGCGTTGGCCTGGGCCTCGGCGGCGATGGTGTCGAGCACGGCCGGGTCGAAGCCCGCGGCGGCCGGGTCGGTCCGGCTCCACTCGCTGCCGGGGAAGGTGTCGTAGCCCGGCACGCACGCCGCGCTCACCCCCGCCAGCAGGACCCCCAGCGCCACCGTCACGGCACGCCGCCCCCGTGTTACGACCGATCGCGATCCCATGTCGCTCCCCCCGGATCGTCTAATGCCATTCATTAATGGCCGACCGCACCGTAGCACGGGAGCACGGGCGGCTCAGCCGGCGAGCGACTCCATGGCGGTGCCCAGGGTGGCGAGGGTGTGGCCGCTCGCGAGCTGGTCGCAGTGGGGGAGCGCGGCGGCCATCCCGCCCGCCAGGGCCTGGTAGTCGGGTGCGGCGGTGCGGGGGTTGATCCACACGATGCGGTGGGCGAGGCGGCGTAGGCGGGCCATCTGCTCGGCGACCAGCGACGGGTCGTCGCGGTCCCAGCCGTCGGACACGACCACCACGACCGCGCCCCGGGCCACCCCGCGGCGGCCGTAGCGGTCGAGGAACTCCTTCAGGGAGGCGCCGATGCGGGTGCCGCCCCGCCAGTCGGGCGACGTCGCCGCCGCGGCCGCCAGCGCCGCATCGGGGTCGGTGACGGCCAGGGCCCGCGTGAGCCGGGTCAGGCGGGTGGCGAAGGTGAACACCTCGGTGCGGGGCCCGACCGTGGTGGCGGCGTGGAGCAGCTGGATGCAGGCCCGGGAGTAGGGCGCCATCGACCCCGAGATGTCGCACAGCACGACCAGGCGCCGGGGCCGCTGCCGGGCGCGGCGGGTCACCCGCTCCACCGGGTCGCCGCCGGTGCGGCGGCTGCGACGCAGGGTGGCCCGCAGGTCGAGCCGGTCGCCCCGCGGGTGGCGGTGGTGCCGGCGAGCCCGCCGGAGCGGCACGGCCAGGCGGATCCGGCGCATGAGCGACTGGAGCTCCCGCAGCTCGTCGTCGGTGAGGTCGGCGAAGTCGGTGGTCGCCAGGCGCTCCTCCCGGCTGGCCCGCGCCACCTCGATCTCGACCTCACGCTCGTTCCGGCCGTCGTCCCGGTCCTGGTCGCCCGGGCCGGTCGAGCCGAGGTCACGACCGACGGGCGGGTCGATCCGCGGCGCCGTGTCGTCGCCGCGCCCGTCGGCCCAGTCGACCAGGCCCCGGAACACCTGCCCGAACACCCGGTCGTACACCTCGATGTGGTCCCGCTCGGTCACCAGGGTGACCCGGCCCAGCCAGTACAGCTCGTCGATCGCCGCCGGGGCCGTCAGCGCCATCGCCCGGACGAACCGCCCCACCTGGTCGGCGGTCACCGGCACGCCCGCCCGACGCAGCAGCCCGCCGAACCGGCTCGCGACCATGCCGAGGTCCATGCGCCAACCGTAGATGAACCCTGGCCGTAGCAGCCTCGGAGGAGGAGGATGTGAGTGATGCGCGACTGAGGGGGTCGGACGTGAACATCAGCCTTTCGGTGAACGGGACGACGTACAGCAGAGACGTCGAACCCCGGGTGCTGTTGGTCCATCTGTTGCGGGAGCAGCTGGGCCTGACCGGCACGAACGTCGGCTGCGACACCTCGTCGTGCGGCGCCTGCACGGTGCTGCTCGACGGCGACTCCGTGAAGTCGTGCACGGTGCTCGCCGTCCAGGCCGACGGCCACGACGTGAGCACCATCGAGGGCCTCGCCCCGACCGGTGGGAACGGCACGCTGCACCCGATGCAGCAGGCCTTCCACGAGCAGCACGGGCTCCAGTGCGGCTTCTGCACACCCGGCGTCGTCCTGGCCGCCGTCTCGCTCCTGCGGGAGAACCCGCACCCCAGCGAGGCCGAGGTGCGCGAGGGCCTCGAGGGCAACCTGTGCCGCTGCACCGGCTACCAGAACATCGTCAAGGCCGTGCTGGCCGCCGCGCAGACGGGGGCACCGGCATGACCGCCACCGAGACACCGGCGGAAGCCGACGCCGAGGCGCCGGCGCCCACCGTCGGCGGCATCGGCGACCGTCTCCTCCGCAAGGAGGACGCCCGCCTGCTCACCGGCGAGGCCCGCTTCGTCGACGACCTGCAGGTCCCGGGCGCGCTGTGGATGGCGCTGGTCCGCAGCCCCTTCGCCCACGCCCGCATCACCGGCATCGACGTCGGCGGTGCGCAGGCGCTGCCCGGGGTGCGCCACGTCTTCACCGGCGCCGACCTGCGCGACGCCTGGGCCAACCCCATGCCGTGCGCCTGGCCGGTCACCGACGACATGAAGTCGCCCGACCACTGGCCGGTCGCGGTCGACAAGGCCTGCTTCGCCGGCGACGCCGTCGCCGTGGTCGTCGCCGACAGCCGCAGCGCCGCCATCGACGCCGTCGAAGCCGTGGTGGTCGACTACGAGCCACTCGACGTGGTGCTCGACCTCGAGACCGCGGCCACCGACGGCACGGTCCTCCACGAGGCCCTCGGCACCAACCGCAGCTTCACCTGGACCCTCTCGCCCGACCCGGACGCCGTCGAGCAGGCCTTCGCGGATGCCGTCCACGTCGTGAGCGAGCGCTACGTCCACCAGCGCCTGATCCCGGCGGCGATGGAGCCCCGGGGCGTGGTGGCGGTGCCGGGCCCCTACGGCGGCGAGATGACCGTCTACTCGTCCACCCAGATCCCCCACATCCTCAAGGTGATGATCACCCTCACGTGCGGGGTGCCCGAGTCGAAGGTGCGGGTCATCGCGCCCGCGGTCGGCGGCGGGTTCGGCTCGAAGCTGGAGGTCTACGCCGAGGAGTTCCTGGCGGTCGCCCTGGCGCGACGACTCGGCCTCCCCGTCCGCTGGACGGAGACCCGCAGCGAGGCGGGCGTCGCCACCATCCACGGGCGCGGCCTGGTGCAGCACATGGAGCTGGCGGCCGACGCCCAGGGCAAGGTGCAGGCGGTGCGGGCGAAGTTGCTGTCCGACATGGGCGCCTACCTGCAGCTGGTCACGCCCGGCATCCCGATCCTGGGCGCCTTCCTCTACCACGGTGTCTACGACGTGCCCGCGTACCACTTCGAGTGCACGGGCATCTTCACCAACCGGACGCCCACCGACGCCTACCGCGGCGCCGGACGCCCCGAGGCCACCTACGCCGTGGAGCGCGCCATGGACGCCCTGGCCGCCGAGGTCGGGGTCGACGCCGTGGAGATACGGCGGCGCAACTACATCGCCCCCGACAAGTTCCCGTACGCATCGAGCGGCGGCCTGACCTACGACTCCGGCAACTACGAGCCCACCCTCGACCGGGCGCTCGAGTTGATCGGCCACGACGCCCTCCGGGTCGAGCAGCAGCGCCGCCGCGACGCCGGTGAGACCGTGCACCTGGGCGTCGGCATCGCCACCTACGTGGAGATGTGCGGCCTCGCCCCCAGCCGGGTGCTGGCGTCGCTCAAGTACGCCGCCGGCGGATGGGAGGCCGCCACCGTGCGGGTGCTGCCCACCGGGTCGGTGCAGGTGGTGAGCGGCACCACGCCGCACGGGCAGGGCCACGAGACCTCGTGGTCGCAGATCGTGGCCGACCGGCTCGGCGTCGATCCCGCGCTCGTGGAGGTGCTGCACTCCGACACCGCGGTCAGCCCGATGGGCATGGACACCTACGGCAGCCGGTCGCTGCCGGTGGGTGGCGTCGCCGTGGCGATGGCCACCGACGAGGTGATCGCCAAGGCCCGCCGCATCGCCGCTCACCAGCTGGAGTGCGCCGAGGACGACCTCGAGCTGGTCGGGGGCGAGCTGCAGGTGCGGGGCACGCCCACCAGGGCCATGACCCTGCAGGCGGTGGCGTTCGAGGCGTTCAGCGCCCACGACCTGCCCGACGACATGGAGCCGAACCTCCAGGGGCAGGTCACCTACGACCCGCCCAACTTCGTCTTCCCGTTCGGCACCCACATCGCGGTCGTCGAGGTCGACGAGGAGACCGGCCTGGTACGGCTGGTCGACTACGCCGCCGTCGACGACTGCGGGGTCCAGATCAACCCGATGATCGTGGAGGGCCAGGTGCACGGCGGCATCGTGCAGGGGGCGGCCCAGGCCCTGTGGGAGGAGGCCGTGTACGACGACGACGGGACCCTGCAGAACCCGACGTTGCTCGACTACTGCGTGCCCTCCGCGGCGGAGGTGCCGAACTTCCGCCTCGACCACACCGTCACGCCCAGCCCTACCAACCCCCTGGGCGTGAAGGGCATCGGCGAGGCGGGCACGATCGCGGCCACGCCGACGGTCGTCAACGCCGTCGTCGACGCGCTCTCCCACCTGGGCGTGCGCGACATCCAGATGCCGGCGACCCCCGAACGGGTGTGGTCGACCATCCAACAGGCGCGCCAGGGAGAGGAGGACCGGTCGTGATCCCCGCCGCGTTCGACTACCACCGGGCCTCGTCGGTCGACGAGGCCGTCGCCCTCCTCGCCGAGCACGGCGACGACGCCAAGCTCCTGGCCGGCGGCCACTCGCTGCTCCCGCTGATGCGGCTGCGCCTGGCGGTGCCGGGCGTGCTGGTCGACATCGGCCGGGTCGAGGGCCTGGCCGGCATCGACGTCGCCGACGGGCAGGTGCGCATCGGCGCCCTGGCCCGCCACCACGACGTCGCCACCTCGGCCGCGGTGAGGGAAGCCCTGCCGCTGCTGAGCGAGGTGGCCGGTCAGATCGGCGACCCCCAGGTGCGCCACCGCGGCACGATCGGCGGCTCCGTCGCCCACGGCGACCCCGCCTCCGACCTGCCCGCCGCGCTGCTGGCGTTGCGCGCCACGCTGGTCGCCCGGGGGCCGGGCGGCGAGCGGACCCTCCCGGTGGACGACTTCTTCACCGGCTTCCTGGAGACGGCGCTGGCCGCCGACGAGGTGCTCACCGAGATCCGGGTGCCGGCGACGGGCTCCCGGGGTTGGGCCTTCCAGAAGTTCAACCGGCGCGCCCAGGACTGGGCCATCGTCGGCGTGGCTGCCGTGCTGGCCGACGGCGCCGGTACCGTGCCCGGCGTGGGATTGGTGAACATGGGACCGGTGCCGCTGCGGGCACGTGGCGTGGAGGATGCCCTGGCCGCCGGCGCGTCACCGGCCGATGCCGCGGCGCAGGCCGCCGAGGGGGCCGAGCCGTCGGCCGACCTCAACGCCTCGCCCGAGTACCGCCGCCACCTGGCCCGCGTCCTCACCCGCCGGGCGCTCGAAGCGGCGTCGGCCTGACCCTGATGGCGGTCGAGAGCGTCGAGGAGGTCGTCGCCGGGATCGCCGGGCAGGACTACCTCCTCGACGAGGGCCTGGGCACCGCGGTGTTCCTGGCCCTCCGCCTGCGGCGACCGCTGTTCCTGGAGGGTTCCGCCGGAGCCGGGAAGACCGAGCTCGCCAAGGCCCTGGCCGGATGGACCGGTGGGCGCCTCGTGCGCCTCCAGTGCTACGAGGGCATCGACGCCGCCCAGGCCCTCTACGAGTGGGACCATGCCCGCCAGCTGCTCCACCTGCGCACGGCCGAGGCGCTCGGTCGGGCCGATCCCGGTCTGGAGCACGAGCTGTACGACGCCCGCTTCCTGGTGCGCCGCCCGCTGCTGCAGGCGTTGGAGGGGACGCCGGGCGAGCCGCCGCCGGTCCTGCTGATCGACGAGATCGACCGGGCCGACGACGAGTTCGAGGCCTTCCTCCTGGAGCTGCTGTCGGACTGGGCGGTGACGATCCCCGAGCTGGGCACCGTGCAGGCCGACGTGCCGCCGCTGACCGTGCTGACCTCCAACCGCACCCGCGACGTCCACGACGCCCTCAAGCGGCGCTGCCTCTACCACTGGGTGGAGCAGCCCGACGTCGCCCGCGAGGTGGCGATCGTGCGGCTCCGGGCGCCCGAGGTGCCGGAGGCGCTGGCCTGGCAGGTCGCCACCGCGGCCCACGAGATCAGGGGCCTGTCGCTGTACAAGCCGCCGGGCGTGGCCGAGACCATCGACTGGGCGCAGGCGCTGACGACGCTGGGCCGCGCCACGCTCGACGAGCACGGCGCCGCCGCCACGCTGGGGACCGTCGTCAAGTACCACGAGGACCAGGAGCGGGTGCGCGAGCACGGCCTCGACGCCCTGGTCCGGGAGGCGGACCGCGGTCGTGGCTGAGACCGCCGAGTGGGTCGTCGGGTTCGTGGCGGCGCTGCGGCGGGCCGGGCTCCCGGTCCCCACCGGCAGCACGGTGATGTTCGCCGAGGCCCTCGCCGCACTCGCCCCTGCCTCGGCCGACCGGGTGTACTGGGCGGGGCGGGCGACGCTGGTGCGCCGGCCCGAGGACGTCGCCACCTACGACCGGGTGTTCGCCGCCGAGCAGCAGAACGACGGCACAGTGGGACACGTCGAGGTTCCCGCCACCCTGTACCTCGATGGCGACGGGCACGGCGACGACGAGGCCGACGACGTGACCACGGGCGACGAGCCGGTGGTGCGGCTGCAGTGGAGCGCCGTCGAGGTGCTGCGCCACAAGGACCTGGCCGCCTGCACGCCCGACGAGCGGGACGAGGCCCACCGGCTGATCGCCGACCTGCGCACCCGGGCCGTCGAGCGCCCCAGCCGGCGCCGGGTGGTCGAGCGCCGCAGCCACCGCTCCCGGGGTCGCCCCGACCTGGGCCGGTCGCTGCGCCGGGCCGTGCGCACCGGCGGCGAGGTGCTGCGCCCGGTCACCACCCGGCCCGGCGCCCGACCGCGGCGGCTCCTGCTGCTGCTCGACGTGAGCGGCTCGATGGAGCCCTACTCCCGGGCGCTGGCCCGCTTCGCCCACGCCGCCACCGTGGCCCGCCGGCCCGGTCAGGTGGAGGTGTTCACGCTGGGCACCCGCACCACCCGGATCACCCACGAGCTGACCACCCACGATCCCGACCGGGCGCTGCGGGATGCGGCCGCGGCCGTGACCGACTGGGACGGCGGCACCCGCCTGGGCGAGGGGCTCCGGCGGTTCAACCAGCGCTGGGGTGTCCCGGGGACGGCGCGCGGTGCGGTGGTCGTGGTGCTCTCCGACGGCTGGGACCGTGGCGACCCGGCCGAGCTGGGCCGCGAGATGGCCCGCCTGCGGCGCGTCGCCCACCGGGTGGTGTGGGTGAACCCGCTCAAGGCGTCGCCCGGCTACGCGCCCCTGGCCCGGGGGATGGCGGCGGCGTTGCCGCACGTCGACGCCTTCGTCGAGGGCCACTCCGTCGCCTCGCTGGAGGCCCTGGCAGAGTTGGTGACGTCATGAGGGACCTGCTCGACGACCTGGACCGCTGGCGGCGGGAGTCGGTGAAGGTGGCGTTGGCCCGGGTGGTCGACGTGGCCGGCTCGGGGCCGCGGGAGCCGGGCGCGGCGATGGCGGTCGACGAGCGCAGCCAGGTGGTCGGCTCGGTGTCGGGCGGCTGCGTGGAGGGCGCCGTGGTCGCCGAGGGCCTGGAGGTGCTGGAGTCGGGCGAGGGCCGGCTGGTCAGCTTCGGCTACAGCGACGACGACGCCTTCGCCGTCGGGCTCACCTGCGGCGGCACCGTCCACCTGTTCGTGGAGCCGCTGACGGCGTGGCCGGAGGGGATGCTCGACGGCCTCGCGGCCGCGATCCGGGCGGAGCAGCCGGTGGCGCTGGCCACGGTGATCGAGGGGCCGGGCCGGGGGGCGAAGCTGCTGGTGCGGCCGGGGGAGCCGCCGCTCGGCTCGCTGGGCGATCCCGACCTCGACCGCGTGGTCGACCGTGACACCCGCGGCGAGCTGGCCGCGGGGACCACCGGGGTGCGCCACTACGGTGAGCACGGCGAGGCCCGCGAGGGCGCGGTGGCGGTGTTCGTGGAGACCTTCGCCCCGCCGCCGCAGATGCTGATCTTCGGGGCCGTCGACTTCACCGGGGCCCTGGTGCGGGTGGCGAAGGTGCTCGGCTACCGGGTGACCGTGTGCGACGCCCGCGAGGTGTTCGCCACCCGGTCCCGCTTCCGCCAGGCCGACGACGTGGTGGTCGACTGGCCCGACCGCCTGCTGGGACGGGTCGGCGCGTCGCTCACCCCGCGCGACGCGGTGTGCGTGCTCACCCACGACGCCAAGTTCGACGTGCCCGCGCTCACCGCGGCGCTGGCGACGTCGGCGGGCTACGTCGGAGCGATGGGCAGCCGCCGCACGCACGCCGACCGGCTGGCCCGCCTGCGGGAGGCCGGGGTCGACGAGGCCGACCTCGCCCGGGTCCGGGCCCCGATCGGGCTCGACATCGGCGCCCGCACGCCGGAGGAGACGGCGGTCTCGATCTGCGCCGAGATCATCGCCGACCGCACCGGCCGCTCCGAACCCCTGCCGCTCCGCCGCACCGACGGCCCCATCCACGGCTGACCCGCGAGTCGGGGGTCGGGGGTCGGGCTCACGAAACTTCGACAGGGATGGCGCTATAGCGACCACTTCTGTCGAGATTTCGGGTGGGGGTGTGGCTCAGAGGCGGGTGTAGGCGAGCGTCGAGGAGGCGGCCAGGCGGCGGTCGTCGCCGATGTCGAGCACGTCGGCCTGCACCACCACCTGGCGCCGACCCACCCGGAGCACCCGGCCGACCACCCGCGCCGGGCCCACCTTCACCGGCGACAGGAACCGCACGACCAGGTCGCCGGCGACGATCATCTCGCTCTCGCAGGCCCGCACCGCCACCGAGGCCGCGCCGCACTCGATGAGCGCGGCCATCAGCCCGCCGTGCAGCCCGCCGTGGGGGTTGGTGACCTCGGGCCGCAGGTCCAGCTCGAGGCAGGGCCCGGCCTCGGGATCGTCGACCCGCCGCATGCCCAGCTCGGTCAGCAGGTGGCCGGGCACGTGGCCCTGCACCCGCCCGTCGTCGGCGGCAGCGACGACAGCGGGGTCGGGCGCCGCCGGAGCCCCGGTGACCAGCTGGTACAGCGACTCGTCGTCGGTCTGGCGCCACAGGTCGAGCAGGCCCTTGCCGACGGGATCGCAGCTGTGGCGCATGGGCCCGTCGTCGTCGAGGAGGGCGTCGACGATGTCGCTCGCCGCCTGGGCCGGCGGCACCACCAGCGGGTCGGCGTAGAGGCGCCGGCCCTCGGCGCCGGCCTCGGCCATCTCCCGGTAGAGCTCGAAGCGGGCGGCCGGCGGCTCGCCGGCGGTCACCCGGAACATGTCGGTGTCGACGGGCCCCGGGAGGATCTCCACCACCCGCACGCCGAACGGCGCCAGCTCGGTCCGCAGGCCGTCGCAGACGGCGGAGACGGCGGCCTTGCTGGCGCGGTAGCCGGCGTAGAACGCCACCGGCGCCAGGATCGACGACGACGTCACGTTGCACACCACGGCCGGGGCGTTGGCCCGCAGCACGGGGACGGCGGCCTGGGTCACGTGGAGCACGCCCATCACGTTGGTCTCGAACATGGCCCGCCATGCCGCCGGGTCGGCGTGCTCGACCGGGGTGTGGTCGTGGTCGACGCCGGCGTTGTTGACCAGCACCCGGAGGTCGTCGGGGATCACGATGGTCGACGGGTCGGTGACGTCCATCCGGGCGACGGTCATGCGTCCACCGACCAGGTCCTTCCCGTCGGCCGGGTCGCGCATCGCGGCCACCACGTCGAAGCCCCGCTCGGCCAGCTCCACGGCGACGGCCCGCCCGATGCCCCGGCTGGCCCCGGTGACCAGCGCGCTCCCTGCGGGGATCACAGGATCGCCTTCGACTCCTTCAGCGCCGCGATGCGGTCCCAGTCGAGGCCCGCTTCGAGCAGCACCAGCTCGGTGTGCTCGCCGTGCTCGGGCGCCCGCTCCACCCCGACGGCCACCTCGTCGAACTGCGCCGGGCTGGCCACGAGTTGCACGTCCTGCCCGTTGGCGGCGGTCATCGTCGGCAGGTAGCCGTTGGCGACCACCTGCGGGTCGGAGTAGAGCTCGTCGAGGGTCTGGAAGGGCGTCCACACACCGTCGAAGTCGGCCAGCGCCTCCTTCCAGTAGGAGAGGGGCTGCGAGCCGAAGGCCTCGTCGAGGCGGGCGATGCACGCGGCGGAGTTCTCGGCGCGCACCGTCGAGTCGCGGAACCGCTCGTCGGTGGCCATGTCGGGCACCCCGAGGCGGGCGACGAAGTCGTCCCAGTGCTTGTCGGACTGCAGCAGGATCAGGCTGATGAAGCGGTCGTCGCTGGTGCGGTAGGTGCCGACGCCGGGGTTGGGCGACATCCCGCGCCCCTTCCCCGTGATCCGGGTGAGGCCGAAGAGCTTCGACGCCACCACCATCGGCGAGATCTGCCACATGGCGGTGGCGAGCAGCGACACGTCGACCACGCTCGCCTCGCCGGACCGCTCGCGCTTGAAGAGGGCGGCGGCGATGGCGCCGGCGGTGGCCAGGCCGCCCATCACGTCGCCGAACGCCGGGCTGGGCTGACCCTGCGGCCATCCCTCGTTCTCCGGCATCGTGGCGCCGACGCCGCCCCGCGCCCAGAACGAGGCGCCGTCGTAGCCGCCCTTCTCGGCGTCGGGGCCCTTCGGTCCCTGGCCGGAGCCGCGGGCGACGATGATGTTCGGGTTGCGGGCCCGGATGGCGTCGGTGTCGATGCCGAGCTTGCGCCGCACCGGCGGCAGGTAGCTGGTGAGGAAGACGTCGGCGGTGTCGACCAGGCGCATCAGCGCCTCGTGGCCGTCGGGGTGGGCGATGTCGATGGCCACCGAGCGCTTGCCCCGGTTGGGCTGCTCGATCATGAAGTTCACGCCGTCGGGGCCGCCCGGTATCAGGCCGGACGTGACGAGGCCGCGCTGGGGGTCGCCGGTGACGGGGTGCTCGACCTTGACGACGTCCGCGCCCCAGTCGACCAGCACCGATCCTCCCGAGGGCACGAACATCCAGCTCGCGACCTCGAGCACCCGCACGCCGTCCAGTGGACCAGCCATCGGCAGCACCCCCTTCTGGGACGGGTGGCACGCCGTCCCGATCCGCTTCGACGCAATCTAACCCTTCATGTGACGCCGGTGTTATAAAGTTCGGGTGAGCATCGCCGACGCCTTCGACCCGGACGACCTGGCCCCCCGCCACGACATCCCCCCGGGCGGTCGGAGCGGCTTCCTGCAGGTGGGGGAGCGCCAGGTGCACTACCTCGAGTGGGGCCACCGTGGGCTGCCGCCCGTTCTCGCCCTCCACGGCGGGGGCCAGACCGCCTACATGTACGAGGAGCTGGGCGCCGCGCTGGGCGACCGCTACCACGTGGTGGCCCCGGACATGCCCGGGCACGGCGACTCCGACCCGCTGGCGCCCACCGACACGTTCGGCCGCCAGGCGCTGGCCGCGGCGATCGCCCCGCTGCTCGACGCGTTCGGCCTCGAGCGGCTCGTGCTCGTCGGCGCCTCGTTGGGCGGCATCACGTCGCTCACCTACGCGTCGGGCCATCCCGAGCGGGTGACCGGGATCGTGCTGATCGACGTCGCCCACCGCCTGGAGGAGAAGGGTGTGCGGCGGATCATGGAGATGATGACCGCCCACGAGTCGTTCGGCTCGCTGGAGGAGGCGGCCACCGAGATCCGGCAATACCTGCCGCACCGCAAGAACGTCCGCGTCCAGAGCCTGAGCCGCAACCTGCGGCAGCGGGCCGACGGGCGCTGGGTCTGGAAGCACCGCGCCGGCCAGCGCTGGCGCGAGCGGGAGGCCGCCACGGCCGAGCCGGTGGACGCGAGCGTGATCCTCGCCGGGCTCGAGGAGGACGCGGCCGGGCTGCGCTGCCCGGTCCTGGTCCTGCGGGGCGCGGCCAGCGACGTGCTGTCGAGCCAGAGCGCCGAGGAGCTCGTCGACCTGATCCCCGACGCCCGGCTGGCCGTGGTGGAGCGCGCCGGGCACCTGGCCGCCGGCGACAACCCGCGCTCGACGATCGCCCTGGTCTCGGCCTTCCTCGACGAGGTCACGCCGTCATCGGAGTGACGCTGGTGTTAGATTTCTGGCAGTTCCTGACGGGGGAGGGTGCACGTGGGCGATCTGCGGATGCTCGTCGATGGTCGGCTGGTCGAGGGTGAGGGAGGTGCCACGTTCGACAACGTGAACCCGGCCACCGAAGAGGTGCTCGGCCCCGTGGCCGATGGCTCGGCGGCCGACATGGCGCGCGCCGTCGCCGCGGCCCGCCAGGCGTTCGACACCACCTCCTGGTCGACCGACCGCGAGCTGCGCAAGCAGTGCCTCCACCAGCTCCAGGCCGCCATCGAGGCGGAGCAGGAGGACCTGCGCCACGAGCTGGTCGCCGAGGTGGGGTGCCCCGTCCTGATCACCTACGGGCCGCAGCTCGACGCCCCGCTGCGCGAGGCGCTGACCTGGCCGGCCGCCATGGTCGACGACTTCGAGTGGGAGCGCCCGATCGGGTCCAAGGACGCCATGGGCGTCGGCTACGAGACCGAGCGCTGGGTGTGGAAGGAGCCCGTCGGCGTGGTCGGGGTGATCGTGCCGTGGAACTTCCCGTTCGAGATCACCCTCAACAAGCTCGGGCCCGTCCTCGCCATGGGCAACACGTGCGTGCTCAAACCCGCGCCCGACACGCCCTGGAACGCCACCCGCCTGGCCCGCCTGATCGTCGAGAAGACCGACATCCCGCCCGGCGTCGTCAACATCGTGACCAGCCGCGACCACATGGTGGGGGAGGTGCTCACCACCTCGCCCGACGTCGACCTGGTGGCCTTCACCGGCTCGACGGCGACCGGCCGGCGGATCATGGAGGCGGGGGCGCCCACCCTGAAGCGGGTCTTCCTCGAGCTGGGCGGCAAGTCGGTCAACCTCCTGCTCGACGACGCCAACCTGGAGGCGTCCCTGCCCAGCGCGGTCATGTCGTGCATGCACGGCGGCCAGGGGTGCGCGATCTCGTCGCGGATCCTCGTGCCCCGGTCCCGCTACGACGAGGCGGTCGAGCTCGTGCGGTCGGGCTTCGACGGCTGGAGCTACGGCGACCCCACGGACACGTCGGTGATGCAGGGCCCGCAGGTGTCGCGCAAGCAGCAGGAGCGCGTGCTCGGCTACATCGAGCAGGGCAAGGCCGAGGGGGCGCGGGTCGTGACCGGTGGCGGGGTGCCGGCGCACCTGCCGGTCGGGTACTACGTCGAGCCCACGCTGTTCGCCGACGTCGACAACTCGATGACCGTCGCCCGCGAGGAGATCTTCGGCCCCGTGCTGGTGGTGATCCCCTTCGACGGCGACGACGATGCCGTGCGCATCGCCAACGACTCGCCCTACGGGCTCTCGGGGATGATCACGTCCGGCGACCTGGAGCGGGCCAAGGGCGTCGCCCGCCGCATCCGCACGGGCACGCTGGGGATCAACGGTGGCGTCTGGTACGGCGCCGACGCCCCGTTCGGCGGCTACAAGGGCTCGGGCATCGGCCGGCAGTGCGGCCGGGAGGGCCTGGAGGTCTTCACCGAGACGAAGACCGTCGGCTGGCCCGGCTGACCGGTCCGAACCCCTACCGAAATTGCGTGGGAGATGGCGCCATAGCGGCCACCTGCCACGCAATTTCGGGGTTACGGGATGCCGCCGTCGACCCGGAGGGTGGCGCCGCTGGTGTAGCTGGAGGCGTCGCTGGCCAGGTAGAGGGCGGCGCCGACTATCTCGTCGGGGGCGCCGATGCGCTGGAGGGCGTGGCTCCGGGCGCCCCTCTCGAAACCCTCCATGTCCCAGCCGGCGGCGGCGTCGGTGAGGAACGGCCCGGCCATCAGGCAGTTCACCCGCACGGTCGGCCCGAGGGCGCCGGCGAGCGCTGCGGTCATGGTGTTGAGCCCGGCCTTGGCCGCGGCGTAGGGGATGATCGCCTCGTTGGGGCGGATCGACCCGGTGCTGCTCACGTTGATGATCGAGCCCCCGCCGTCGGCCACCATGCGGGGGCCGGCCAGGGCGCACAGCCGGAACGGGCCCTTGAGGTTCAGGTTCACCACGCTGTCGAAGAGCTGCTCCGACACCGAGCCGAGGTCGGGGTACACGGGTGACATCCCGGCGTTGTTCACGAGCACGTCGAGGTGGCCGAAGTGGTCGTAGGTGGCGTCGACCAGGCCCGGCAGCTCGTCCCACCGCCCGACGTGGCAGGAGTAGGGGAGCGCGGTCCGTCCCGTCGCCTTCTCGATCTCGGTCGCCACCCGCTCGCAGTTCTCCAGCTTGCGGCTGGCGATCACGACGTCGGCCCCGGCAGCGGCGAACGCCCGCGCCATCTGCTCGCCGAGGCCCCGGCTGCCCCCGGTGACGAGGGCGACCTTGCCGGTCAGGTCGAACAGCTCGGCCGGCGTGCGCACACGGGCGTCGTCGTCCGGTGCCGGGCTCACCGGGCGTGCACCGAGCCGAGCAGGCCGCGCTCGATGAACAGGGCGGCCGCCTCGATGACGGCCGGCGAGCGTCGCTGTGCTCCCATGGCGTCGAGCACCACCACCAGCAGCAGGGCCTCGGTCTCGACGTCGCCGAAGCCCCGGGGCTCCAGGACGCGGACGAGCCGGGTGCGCCCCCAGTCGAGCGCGGCGGCGGACTCGAGCGTCTGCTGGGGGTTGTCCTCCGCCCCGTCGACCCAGACCCGGACCATCGCGGCTTCCGACGCCGACGTGCTGGCGTAGCGCCGCAGCCAGCGCCGCAGCGCCGTCGGGCTGGCCGGACCGTCGGCGGTGGCGATGTCGGGGATGTCGGCGAACGCTTCGCCCACCCGGGTGATCGCCCGGATGGCGACCGCCCGCACGATGTGGTCCTTGTTCTCGAAGTAGCGGTAGAACGCGCCGTGCGACACGCCCGCCGACGCGGCGATGTCGTCGACCCGGGTGGCGTGGTAGCCCTGCGTGATCAGCACCTCCTGCGCCGCCTCCAGGAGCGCGTCGAGCGTGCGCTGGCTGGTGGGGGAGAGGTTGGCGGGGATGCGGTCGTCCTGGAGGCTCCCCAGCAGCGCCCCGCGCGTCCGGAGGCGGACCACCGGCTCGTCCGGTGCGGCGCGCACGTTGACCGCCTCGTCCAACCCGAAGAGCGTGCGGTGGACGACGTCGGCGAGAGCCGTGTAGATCCGCTCCTCCGGCAGCGCCCCCTTGGGCAGCGCGGCCCGGAGTACGTCGCAGAACCGGTGGGTGCGGGTGATGCTGCTCAGCAGCAGGTCGAGCACCGCGTCGACGTGCCGGGGCGGCAGGGTGTCGGTGGGGACCTTGGCCCGCAGCGCGGCCGACTGTCGGTTGGCGATCCGCGCCGCACCGCTGGCGACGGCCTCGTCGCTGGCCTGGGCGGCCTGGAACGCCTGGAACACCGGCTCGTAGGTGGCGTAGATGGTGGCGTGCTCGTCGATCCACTCCCGCAGCACCTTCCAGCCCGCCACGTCGGCGGTGATCTCCTTGAGCGCCTCGGTGGACGCCATCAGCTGGTGCGCCACGTCGCCGGCGAGGTGGCGGAAGACGTCTTCCTTGCTGGAGAAGTACTGGTAGAAGGCCGCTCGGGAGCAACCGGCGACCTCGGTGATGCGGATGACGCCGGTCTGGTGGTAGCCGAGCTCGCCGAAGACCTGGAGCGCGGCGTCGAGGATGCGCTTCTGCGAGCGCAGGCCGCGGGTGCCCACACGCGGGTTCTCGGAGAATGGAGCCCGCCGGAGGATGGCTTCCTCCTGGCCGCTCACTGGCGCATCGGGCACACCACACACCTTTGAAACTGACGACAGTGTCCGAAATCTAGCAGGGCCCGACCCAACCTCCGGCGATCCCGCGGCGCATCGCAGCCCGGCTAGGATTCTAACGTTTGCGTCAACTCTTGGAGGGTCCGATGGACCGGCACGAGCTGTACGTCGGTGGCGCCTGGGCCGCGCCGCGGGGCGGGGAGCGACTCACGGTCGTCTCGCCCCACACCGGCCGACCGATCGCCACCGCGCCCGCGGCCTCGACCGACGACGTCGACACGGCGGTCGCGCTGGCCCGGCAGGCGTTCGACGAGGGCGAGTGGCCCCGCACCCCGCCGGCGGCGCGGGCCGAGGTCGTCGCCCGGCTCGGCGCCCGCTACGCCGGGCAGCTCGACGAGATGGCCGCGGTGATCTCGTCGGAGAACGGCTCGCCGCTCACCTTCTCGCAGTTCGGGCAGGTCGGCGCCGTGCCCCGCATCATCGACGGCTACCTGGAGGCCGCGGCCGCCCTCGCCTGGGAGGACGACGTGCCCGGCGCCTTCGGCGGCGCCCGGGTGCTGCGCGAGCCCGTCGGGGTCGTCGCGGCCATCACCGCCTGGAACGTCCCCCAGATCCTCATCGTGGCGAAGCTCGTCCCCGCGCTGCTGGCCGGGTGCTGCGTGGTGGTCAAGGCCGCGCCGGAGTCGCCGCTCGACGCCCTGTTGCTGGCCGACCTGATCGACGGCTGCGGCTTCCCGCCGGGCGTCGTGAGCATCCTGCCCGGCGGCGTGGAGGCCGGACGCCGGCTCGTCGCCCACCCGAGCGTCGACAAGGTGACGTTCACCGGCTCGACCGCGGTCGGGCGGGAGATCGGGGCGGTCTGCGGCGAGCAGCTCAAGCGGGTGAGCCTCGAGCTGGGCGGCAAGTCGGCGGCGATCGTGCTCGACGACGCCGACCTGGCCCGGACGGCGGCCGGCCTCCGCTTCGCCTCCTACATGAACAACGGGCAGGCGTGCGCCGCCCAGACCCGGGTGCTGGTGCCCCGCTCCCGCCACGGCGAGGCCGTCGAGGCGCTGGCCGACGCCGTGCGCAGCTTCGTCGTCGGCGACCCGCTCGACCCGGCCACCGAGATCGGCCCGCTCGTCAGCGAGCGCCAGCGCGACCGCGTGCAGGGCTACGTCGAGCTGGGCCTCGCCGAGGGCGCCCGGCGGGTGGTGGGCGGCGAGCCGCTGCCCCCGGCGGCCGCGGACGGCTGGTACGTCGCCCCGACGCTGTTCGCCGACGTCGACAACCGGATGCGCATCGCCCAGGAGGAGATCTTCGGGCCGGTGGTGGTCGTCGTCGCCTACGAGGACGACGACGATGCCGTGCGCCTGGCCAACGACTCGATCTACGGGCTCGGCGGCTCGGTGTGGACCGCCGACAAGACCCGCGGCCTCGGCATCGCCCGCCGGGTGCGCACCGGCACGTTCGGCGTGAACAGCTACGGGCCCGACGTCGTCACCCCGTTCGGCGGCTACAAGAGCTCCGGCCTGGGTCGGGAGTACGGCACCGAGGGGCTGCAGTCGTTCGTCGAGCTGAAGTGCGTCCATGGGATCTGACCGGGTCGACGCGGTCCGGGCCTGGTACCGGCACCGGCACCCCGGGGCCGGCGATGTGACCCTCACGGTGGAGGACCCACCGGGCGGCGGCTACTCCAACGAGCTGCTGTTCGTGCGGGTGCACGGGGCGGCGCCCGCGCCCGAGACGGCGCTGGTCGTCCGGTGCGAGCCGACCGGCCCGCCGCTGTTCCCGGCCTACGACCTCGGCATGCAGGTCGCCGTCCAGGAGGCGGCGGCCGCGGGCGGGGTCCCGATCGCCGGGCCGGTCGTGCTCGAGGAGGACCCGTCGTGGCTCGGGTGCCGCTTCCTGGTGATGCCCTGGGTGCCGGGCCGCCATCCCGGCGAGGTGCCGACGGAGTGCTCGTGGCTGATGGCCGCGACCGCCGACGAGCAGCGGCAGGTGCACACGGGCTTCCTCGACGCCCTGGCGGCGATCCACCGCCTGCCGTGGGCCGGCACCGGGCTGGAGGCGCAGCTGCGGGGCGCGCACGGTGGCCTCGGCGACGAGCTGCGCTGGTGGGAGGACTACGCCGTCTGGGCCTGCGGGCCGCAGCCGGCCGATGCCCTGCAGGAGCTGTTCGCCTGGTGCCGCACGCACCTGCCCGCCACCGAGCCGCCCCGCTCGGTGCTGTGGGGCGACGTGCGGCTGGGCAACGTCGTGTTCGACGAGCGGTACCGGCCGGCCGCCGTCGTCGACTGGGAGATGGCGACGATCGGGCCCGCCGAGTCGGACGTGGCCTGGTTCACGGCGCTGTCGGCGATGACCGAGCGGTTCTTCGGCACCCGGGTGCCCGGCTTCCTCGACCGCGACGAGGTCGTCGCCCACCACGAGCGCGCCCTCGGGCGACCGCTGCTCGACCTGGGCTGGCACGAGGTGTTCGCCATGGCCCGCGCCGCCACGGTCGTGGTGCGGACGCAGGTGGTGGCAGCGCTGGCCGCCGGCTCACCCGTCCCCGATCCCGCCGACCACCCCGTCGTCCGCTACACGGCCCGCTACGTCGAGCGGCTCTGACGCCGGCGGTGAACTAGAGGAACGACGCCTCGGCGGTGAGGCCCAGGTCGGGGTGGGCGCCGGTGACGATCGACTGCACGGTCCCGACGCCCGTGTCGCCGGTCGCCGGGTCCTCGACGCGCACGATGCAGTCGCGGTGCTGGTGGAGCCGGTGGGCGACGTCGACCCGGTCGCAGCCGACCACGTGCTCGCCCTCCACGTGCAGCTTGCCGCGCCACTCGCCATGCCAGTGGTCCTCGAAGCCGCCGTAGAGACCGGTCCCCAGGTGGAAGCCCGTGTCCGACACCGGGCGGACCGTGAAGGTGCGCTCGCCGCCGTCGGCCAGCACGCAGCGCAGCGTGCCGCCGAGGAGGCGCCGGTTGCCGTCGTCGAAGCGGAGGTCGGGCACCACGTCGCGGAACGGCTGGGGGCGGCCGGCGCCGGCGGGTCGCTCGATGCCGCCCTGCACGCTCCCGGTCGACCAGCCGCGCCCGACGAAGCGCTGGTGGTAGACGAAGAGGCCGTAGGGGGTGCCGTCGGCAGCGGTCATCGTGACGGGCATCCACACGACCAGCCCGGCGGCGTCGGCCGGGGTGCCGGTCGGCTCGACGTCGTCCTCCGGTCGCCCGACCCCGTAGCGGACGCCCCACGAGCGGTCGCGGGCGCCGACCCACGAGCCCGGGTCGATCTCGTGCCGCTCGCCGTCGACCTCGACCCAGCCCTCCGCCACAGCCGTCTGGTGGAACCGGACGACGTCGGCGTCGATGCGGTAGCGGCTGCGGCTGACGTGCGTCTCCTGCTCCTCGACCGCGGGCGGGACCACCCCGCGCAGCTCGCACTCGAAGCTGATCGGCGCCACGTCGTTGGCGTCCAGGGCGATCCGCACCCGGGAGAGCGGCTCGACCACCTCGTAGCGGATCGGGCCGACCCCGGTGCGCTCCGGCTCGGGCGCCAGCCGGCGGCTGCCCCGGACGGTCCACTGCTCGGTGCCGCGGGAGACGCCGGCGAAGGCGTCCATCACGTTGCGGTTCGTGTACTTGCCCAGCCCGAACGCCAGGCTCAGCGAGCCGTCGCGGGCGGCGGCCATGGCCCACACCTTCTCGGTCCAGGCCCGGTCCGTCGGGGCGACGCGGGCGAAGGTGGTGGCGATCTGGTGGGTCAGCGACTCGTCGGCCGCCAGCAGCGGGCCGGAGGACGTCATCGTCGGGTGCCGGCGTCAGGCGCGCTGGAGGATGGTGCCGGTGGCGAGCCCGCCGCCGCAGCACATGGTCACCAGGGCGGTCTCGGCGTCGCGGCGCTCCAACTCGTGGAGCGCCTTGGTGAGCAGCACGGTCCCGGTGCTGCCCAGGGCGTGTCCGAGGGCGATGGCGCCGCCGTTCGGGTTCACCGTGGCGTGGTCGGGCTCCACCTCTCGCTCCCAGGCGAGCACCACGGAGGCGAAGGCCTCGTTGATCTCGGTGATGTCGATGTCGGCCATCGCCATGCCGGTGCGACCGAGCAGGCGCCGGGTGGCGTCGATCGGGCCGGTGAGCATCAGCGTCGGGTCGGAGCCGACGAGGCAGGAGTCGACCACCCGGGCCCGCGGCGTGAGGCCCAGCTCGGCGGCCTTCTCGGGGGTGGTCAGCAGCACGGCCGCGGCGGCGTCAGAGATCTGCGAGGAGGTGCCGGCGGTGTGGTAGCCGTCGGGGCCGACCACGGGCTTCAGGCCGGCCAGCGCCTCCAGCGTGGTCTCCCGCAGCCCCTCGTCGCGGGCCACGAGGTGGGTGGTGCCGGTGGGCTTGCCGTCCTCGCCGAGGTCGGGGGCGTCGACGGGCACGATCTGGCCGTCGAAGCGGCCCTCGTCCCAGGCGACGGCGGCCCGCTGCTGCGAGTCGACGCCCAGCGTGTCGAGCTCGGCGCGGGAGATGCCCCACTTCTCGGCGATCTGTTCGGCGGCCTCGAACTGGGTGGTCCACTCGTACTGCGGGAAGTACGACCTCGGGATCGCCTTGCCGACGCCCTTGCTCAGGCTCGACCCCATGGGCACCTGGCTCATCACCTCGACGCCGCAGGCCACGGCCACGTCGACCAGGCCGGAGGCGACGAAGCTGGCGGCGATGCTGGTGGCCTGCTGCGACGAGCCGCACTGGCTGTCGACCGTGGTGGCCGCCGCGGTGATGGGCAGGCCGGCGGTGAGCCAGGCCGTGCGGGTGACGTTGAAGGCCTGCATGCCGACCTGGCTGATGCAGCCGCCGATCACCTGCTCGACCTCGTTCGGGTCGATGCCCGACCGGTCGACGACGGCCTTCTGGGCGATGGCGAGCAGGTCGGCGGCGTGCATGCTCGACAGGCCCCCGTTGCGCCGCCCGACCGGTGTCCGCACTGCCTCGATGATCACGACCTCACGCATCGGCCCAGAATAGTTGACGCACGTGTCAGAAGCGATCGGGAACGGGCTACCGGCTGAGGATGGTGACGCTGGCGTTGGCGCCGCGGCCGATGGTCTGGGCGAGCCCGACGCGGGCGTCGGCAACCTGGCGCCGGGGGTCGGCCCGACCCTGCAGCTGGCGGACGATCTCGACCACCTGCCCCACGGCTGACGCACCGAGCGGCTCGCCTTTCGACAGCAGCCCGCCGCTGGGGTTCACCGGCAGCCGGCCGCCGAGCCGGGTGTGGCCGGCATCCAGGAAGGCGCCGCACCCGCCCGGCTTGCAGAGGCCCAGCTCCTCGTAGGCGAGCAGCTCGCGGGCGGCGTCGGTGTCCTGGCACTCCACCACGTCGAGGTCGGTCGGACCGAGGCCCGCCTCGGTGTAGGCGTCGGCCGCGGCCATCGCCGTCGGGGGCTCGGGGGCCGCGCCGACGAGGCCGCACAGGGGCGAGCCCTCGTTGAGGACGTGCCCGGGAAGGTGGCTGCGCAGCGCACAGGCCCGCAGCCGGACGCCGCCGCGGTGCCCGGCCTGGAGCACCAGCGCCGCCGCGCCCTCGTTGGGCGAGCACAGCATGAAGAGGTGCAGCGGGTCGCACACCATGCGGGAGGCCAGCACCTCGTCGGCGGTGACGGGCGTGCGGAACATCGCGTCGTCGTTGTGGGCGCCGTGGGCCCGGTTCTTCACCACCACGGCTGCCAGCTGGGCCTTGGTGACCCCCGACTCGATCATCAGGCGGCGGGCGCGCAGCCCGAAGTAGGCCGGCGCCGCGGTCAGCCCCAGCTGCTCCTGCCACGGCTCGAAGTAGGTCGAGCGGATCATCCCCTTGGGCATCTTCTCGACACCGAAGACCAGCACGGTCCCGTGCCGGCCCTCGCGGATGGCGCCGGCGGCCAGCGCCAGCGCGGCGGCGCCCGAGGCGCACCCGGCCTCGACGTCGACGATCGGGGTGCCGGTCAGTCCCAGCCGGCCAAGCACCCGGTGGCCGGAGGCGATGCCGCCGTAGGCCGTGCCGCAGAAGGCCGCGTCGAAGCGCCGTCCGACGCCGGCCTCGTGGAGCGCGTCGTGCACCGCGACCGCCCCCAGCTCGGTCGCGGTGCGCGACGGGTGCCGCCCGAACGGGACCATGGCGGTGCCGGTGACCTCGACGTCGGTCATCGCGGCGTGAACGCCCACGTCGACCGCCCGGCGTCGAGCGCCACGACCGTGAACGTCATGGGGTCGCCCAGGCTCAGCCGGTCGGGGTCGGGCTCGGTGAGGCGGGTGACGACCTGGAGGCCGTCGTCGGCCAGCTCCACGACGCCGAACCCGAACGGCACCTCGCCCTCGTAGCCCGGCGGGGCGGCCGTGACCGACGTCCAGCTCCACAGGGTGCCGTGGCGGGAGAGCTGCACCCGGACCGGGTCGGGTTCACCGCACCAGGGGCACCACTCGGCCAGGGGGAAGTGGCGCCGGCCGCAGGTGCCGCACTCGCCGCCGACGAGGCCGTCGCCGGTGAACAGCTCAGGTCCTGACACGTCCGTCATTTTAGTTTCACTTGTCCCGGGGGAGGCCGAGGACGCGCTCGCCCACGATCGTCCGCTGGATCTCGTTGGTGCCCGCCCAGATCGACGCCGCCTGGTAGTAGAGCCACGACCGCTGCCAGGCACCGTCGCCCGGGTTGCCGTCCGCGCCCCGCCACAGCGGCGACGCCGGCCCGAGCACGGCCATCACGACGTCGTGGAACCGCTGGCTCATCTCGCTCCAGTAGAGCTTCAGCGTGCTGCCCTCGGGCCCGGGCTCCCGGCCCTTGGCCAGCCGCGACAGCGACCGCCAGTTGTTGAGCTGGAACAGCCGCACCTCCACGAACGACTGCATGAGCTGCTGCCGGAGCCGCGGGTCGTCGTAGCTGCCGTCGGCCAGGGCCCGGCGGAGGAGCTCCTCGACGAGCTGCACGTGGATCACCAGCTGGCGGGGGTTGGTGCCGCGCTCGTGCGAGAGCGTCGAGTTGGCCACCTTCCAGCCCTCGTTCAGCCGGCCGACGAGCTGGTCGGTGGGCACGAACACGTCGGTGAGGAACACCTCGTTGAACTCGGCCTCGCCGGTCAGCTGCACCAGCGGCCGCACCTCCACGCCCGGCGCCGACATGTCCACCGCGAAGAACGAGATGCCGGCGCGCTTCGGGGCGTCGGGGTCGGTCCGGGCCAGGCAGATGCCCCAGTCGGCGAACTGGGCGTAGGAGGTCCACACCTTCTGGCCGTCGAGGCGCCACCCGCCGTCGACCGGCGTGGCCCGGGTGCGCAGGCCGGTGAGGTCGCTGCCGGCGTCGGGCTCGCTGAACAGCTGGCACCACAGGTCCCGGGCGTCGAGGATGCGGGGGAGCCAGCGGGTCTGCTGCTCGTCGGTGCCGTGGGCCAGCAGGGTGGGGCCGGCCAGGTTCACCCCGATGCGCCCGACCAGCTCGGGGGCCCGAGCGCGGGCGAGCTCCTCCTGGACGATGAAGTGCTCCAGCGGGCCGGCGCCCCGGCCGCCGTAGGCCTCGGGCCAGGTCACGCCCACGAGGTGCTCGCCGGCGAGCTTGGCCTGCCAGGTGCGCCCGAAGGCGACCTCGTCGCCCAGGTCGTCGTGCTTCGGGGGCAGCCCGACGCCCCACTCCCACGGGAGGTTCGCCCGGAGCCAGGCCCGCACGTCGTCCCGGAAGCGGCGCTGCTCGGCGGTCGGCATGAGGTCCACGAGAAATGACGCTAGCGTCAGAAACCTATGGACTTCGAGCTGTCCGACGACCAGCTGGCGTTGCGCGACGCCGCCCGCGCTCTGCTCGACGATCTCGCGTCGCCGGCGCGGGTGCGGGCGCACATCGGGGCCGGCGAGTCGCACGACGCCGGGCTGTGGGCGGCGATGGTCGAGCAGGGCTGGCTCGGGATCGACCAGGGCTTCGGCCTCGGCTTCGTCGAGGCGGCGGTGCTGATGGAAGAGGTGGGGCGGTGCGTCGCTCCGGCGCCGTTCGCGCCGACGCTGCTGGCGCTGTCGGCGCTCCCGTCGGGATCGCCGTGGGCCGAGTCGTTGCTGGCCGGGGGCATCGGCTGCGTCGGGTGGAGTCGCGGCGACGCGCGCCTGCTGGTGCCGTACGCACCGGTCGCCGACGTGGCGGTGGTCGCCTCGCCCGACGCCGTCGTCGTGCACGACCTCCGGGACCGCCGGCCCCCGCGGGAGTCGGCCATGGACCTGACCCGCTGCGTCGGCTGGCTGTCGCCCGACGCCCCGGGCGGCGAGCAGGTGGGTGGGCCGGCCGAGGGCGCGGCGCTGGTCGACCGGGCCGCCGTCGCCGCCTGCGCCGAGTCGCTGGGCGCCGCCGGCCGGGTGCTGGAGATGACCGTCGAGCACGCCAAGACCCGGGTGCAGTTCGGCAAACCCATCGGGTCGTTCCAGGCCGTCAAGCACCGCTGCGCCGACATGCTCGTCGACCTCGAGGGCATGCGCTCGACCGTGTACCACGCCGCCTGGTGCCTCTCGGCCGGTGACCCCGAGGCGTCGGTCGCCGCCTCCACCGCCAAGGTGTGGTGCGCCGACGCCGCCCGCCGGATCATGGCGTCGGGCCTCCAGGTGCACGGCGGCATCGGCTTCACCTGGGAGCACGACCTGCACCTGTACCTGAAGCGGGCCCAGCTCGACCAGGTCACCTTCGGCGACGCCCCCGTCCACCGCGAGCGCCTCGCCACCCTGCTCCGGGAACGGATCGCCGCCGGCGAGAGCGTCGTGTAGTCGTCACCATCCGAAATTGCGTGGCTGGTGGCCGCAACAGGGCCGTGAGCCACGCAGTTTCGGGTCATCCGGCCGTCAGCCCGAGGTGGCGAGGCGGCGGAGGGCGGCGCGGTCGGGCTTGCCGGCCGGGAGCAGGGGCAGCTCGGACAGCTGCTCCACCCGTTCGGGCCACTTGAACTTCGTCACGCCCTGCGCCTCGCACCAGCGGCGGCAGGCGGCGAGGTCGAACGGCGCCCGGGCCACGACGAAGGCGCACACCCGCTCGCCGAGCCGCCGGTCGGGCACGCCCACCACCGCTGCCTGACGGACGTCGGCGTGCGCCTCCAGCACCGCTTCGATCTCGGCGGCGGCGATGTTCTCCCCGCCCCGGATGATCACGTCCTTCATCCGCCCGACGATGGTCAGCCAGCCCTCGTCGTCGAGCGTGGCCAGGTCACCGGTGCGGAACCAGCCGTCGTCGGCGAAGGCGGCCGCGGTGGTCGCCGGGTCGTCGTAGCCGACGAACAGCTCCGGGCCCCGCACCCACAGCTCGCCGTCGACCACCCGCAGCTCGGCGTGGCCCACCGCCTGTCCGTCGGTGGTGGCCGCCCGCTCGGGCGGGTCGTCGAGGGTGGACGTCGTGACCGTCGGCGCCTCGGTCGACCCGTAGGTCCGTTTCACCCGGCAGTCCAGCGCCTCGGCCGTGGAGCGCACGAACGACGGCGTCACCCCGGCGCCACCGCACGAGACCTGGCGCAGCGACCGCACCTGCTCCGGGTCGAAGCCGGGGTGGTCGACCAGCGACACGAAGAACGCCGGCGGCCCGATCATGAACGTCACACGCTCGCGGTGGATCAGCTCCAGGGCCTCGCCCGGGTCCCAGCGGGCCATCGGCACGGACCGCATCCCGCAGGTGGTGAGCAGCACGCCGTTGAGCAGCCCGGAGATGTGGGCGAGGGGCGCGGCGAGGAGGGTGCAGTCGTCGGGGCCGAGCCGGTGGACGCCGGCCATCAGCCGGGCCTTGTGCAGCAGCGCCCGGTGGGTGTGGAGCGCCAGCTTGGGGGTGCCGGTGGAGCCGGAGGTGGCCAGGGCGACCGCCAGGTCCGCCGGTCGGGCGGCGCCCTGGCCCCGGGGGACGGGCTCGCCGAGGGGAAGGCTGTCGCCCGGGCCGAGGAACGCCGTCGGCCGTACCCGGGTGGCGATCGACTCGACGTCGTTCGGTCCCGCCAGGTGGTGGACCGGGACCGCCACGGCGCCCAGGCGCCAGCAGGCCCGGAACAGCGCGACGGGGCCGGGGCCGTTGGCCAGCTGCCAGGCGACGGCGTCGCCCCGGCCGACCCCGACGGCGCGCAGCCCGCCCGCCAGGCTCGCCACCCGTGCCTCGGTGAGGTCGTCGCCGGCGAGGGCGTCGTCGAGCGTGTCGGTGCTCCACGGGCCGCCGGGCGCCGCCCACTTCGCCGTGAGGGGGTGGGCGTAGGTGGCGGTGAGCTGTTTCGACACGAGTGTTAGTTTCGCACCGATGGACCTCACGTTCACGGTGAGCGAGCAGGCCTTCGCCGCCGAGGTGCGGCAGTGGCTGGCCGCCCACCTGGAGCCACTGCCCGCGTTCACCGGCCTCGACGACGAGGTCGCATGGGGCCGCCGCTGGCAGGCGCAGCTGGCCGAGGGTCGCTGGGTGGGCCTCCACTGGCCCCACGAGTACGGCGGGCGGGGGGCGTCGCCGCTGCACGTCGCCATCTTCAACACCGAGTACGCCCGGGCGCGGGCGCCGCAGCCCGTCAACCGCGTGGGCATCAACCTCGCCGGGCCGACGCTGCTGGCCCACGGGGCGCCCGAGCAGAAGGCCCGCTGGCTGGCGCCGATCCTCACCGCGGAGGAGCTGTGGTGCCAGCTGTTCAGCGAGCCCGACGCCGGCAGCGACCTGGCCGGCCTGCGCACGACGGCGCTGCCGGTGGAGGGCGGGTGGGTGCTCAACGGCCAGAAGGTGTGGACGTCGTACGCCCAGTTCGCCCGGTGGGGGATCTGCCTGGCCCGCACCGACCCGGACGCCCCCAAGCACCGTGGCCTGTCCTACCTGGTGGTCGACATGCACGACCCCGGCGTGGAGGTGCGGCCGCTGGTGCAGCTCACCGGCGAGGCCGAGTTCAACGAGGTGTTCCTCAGCGACGTCTTCGTCCCGGAGGATCACCTGGTGGGGGAGCGTCATCAGGGTTGGGCCGTCGCCAACACCACCCTGGCCCACGAGCGGGGCACCAACTTCCCCTTCAAGGAGCAGGTGGTCCACGAGACCTACGTCCAGGAGCTGCTCGAGCTGGTCGACGGGGCCGGCCGGTGGGACGACGTGGCCATGGTCGACCGGCTGGTGCAGGCGTTCGTGGAGGTGCGGGTGCTGCGGTTGCACAACTGGCGGACGCTGTCGCGGTTGGCCCGCGGTGAGGAGCCGGGTGCCGAGTCGAGCTGGGTGAAGCTGGCCTGGACCGACATGACCCAGCACCTGTCGGCCACGGCGCTCGACCTACTCGGACCGGAGGGCGCACTCGCCGGCCGCTGGTCGCGGCAGTGGCTGTGGAGCGGCGCCGCCGGCATCGCGGGCGGCACCTCCGAGGTCCAGCGCACGATCATCGCCGAACGGATCCTCGGCCTACCCCGGTAACCCTCCGAAATCTCGACACCAGTGGCGCTATTGCCACCATTCCTGTCGAAGTTACGGCTGGGGCAAGAGGCGCTGGCGGCCGTGGGACGCGAACTCGGCGGCCAACCCGGTGGCCGCGTCCGGCGTGAGGCGGGTGTAGGAGGAGCCCGGCTCGGGGCGCCACCACACCGGGTCCGGGGTCTGCCAGGCCTCGTGGCGCAACGCCGGCTTGGCGATCTTGTTGGTGGCGGTCATCGGCAGGCCCGGGGTCACGCGCACGAACCGGGGCCACCACTTGGGGCCCAGGTCGGCCTGTTCGGCCAGGAACCTGGCGAAGCCCTCGGGGTCGAACGTCGTGCCGTCCCGCAGCTCGACCGCCATCATCACCTGGTCGCCGGTGCGGGGGTCGGGCACCGAGTAGACGGCGACCGCCGCCACGTCGGGGTGCCGCCCGACGATGCGCTCCACCGGTGCCGCGGCGAAGTTCTCGCCGTCGACCCGCAGCCAGTCGATGGTGCGACCGGCGAAGTAGAAGACGCCGTCGGCGTCGCGGTAGGCCAGGTCGCCGGACCAGAACCAGCCGTTCCGCAGCCGCTCGGCGGTGGCCTCGGGGTTCTCGTAGTAGCCCTCGAACGTGGCGTCGGCCCCGGCGTCCCGGCGGACCAGCTCGCCGATGGCCTCACCGCTGTTGAGGAGGCGACCCTCGCCGTCGTGCCGCGCCGGCGGGCACTCCCGACCGGTCGCCGGGTCGATGACCGCGATGTCGACGCCCGCCTCCGGCCGGCCCAGCGCCCCCGGGAGCTGGCGCCGCACGGGGAACAGCCGGATGGCACCCTCGCTCGACCCGTAGCCCTCGACCACGGTGACGCCGAAGCGGGCCTCGAACTCGGCGATGTCCCGGGCGGACGACTCCGGCGCGATGGCGAAGGCGATGCGGTGGTCCCGGTCGTCGGCCGAGGATGGCGTGGCCAGGATGTACGAGAGCGCCCGGCCCACCGTGTTGAAGTAGGTGACGCCGAAGCGGCGGGCGTCGGGCAGGAAGCCCGAGGCGGAGAAGCGGGAGCGCAGCACGATCGTGGCGCCGGCGCCCATGCCGGGCAGCAGGTTGGAGGCCAGGGCGTTGCCGTGGAACAGCGGCATCGAGCAGTAGAGGACGTCGTCGGGGGAGAAGCCCAGGTCGGCCATGGCCCCGATGCGCCCCTGCGTGGCCCGCACCGCCTTGGGCGCGCCCGAGGATCCCGACGTGAAGATGAGGACGAACAGCGCGTCCGGGCCCGGGAGCCGCGCCTCGGGCGGCGGCGCTCCGACGTGCTCGTCGAGGAGGCTGATCCAGGCCCGGTCCTCGACCACCAGCACCCGGTCGGCCGGCAGCCCCAGGTCGAGCCCGGCCAGCAGCTCCGCCTGACGGCGGTCGGTCACGATCAGCTGGCAGTCGGTGTGCCGGATGTCGGCGGCCAGCTCCGCACCGCGGCGGGTGGGGTTGATGCCGACGATCGCGGCGCCTTCGAGCGCGGCGGCACCGAGCAGGAACACGTACTCGGGCACGTTCCCGAGCAGCACCCCCACGTGGAACGGCCCGTCCCGCCGGAGCGACCGCAGGACGGCCGCCCGCACGGCCGACTCCTGCACGACCTCCCGCCAGGTCCACGACGACCCGTCCACGTCGGCCGACCGCAGGCCGACGTTGTCGTCATCGCGCCGGCGGAGCACCACCTCCGCGACGGTCGCCATGGTCAGTGGCGCTACGGCTGGGCCGGCTCGCCGAGGAAGGCGGCGGCGCGGTCGCTGTCGAGCTCGGCGCTCGGTCCCTCCCAGGTGACCTCGCCGGTGTCGAAGGCGACCGCCCGGTCGGCGAAGTCGAGCGCCCGCTCCAGGTGCTGCTCCACCAGCACCACGCTGGTGCCGCCGTCGCGGACCCGGCCGAGCGCCCGGTACACCTCGTCGATCACGATCGGCGCCAGGCCGAGCGACAGCTCGTCGGCGATCAGGACCGCCGGCTTCAGGACCACCACCCGGGCCAGCGCCAGCATGCGCTGCTCGCCGCCCGACAGCGAGCCGGCGATCTGGCGGCGTCGCTCCCGCAGCCGCGGGAACAGGTCGAAGGCCTGCTCCAGGGCGTCCGACACCCCCGACCGGCCGTAGGTCTGGCGGAACGACAGGGTCAGGTTGTCCTCCACGCTGAGCGAGGCGAACACCGAGCGGCCCTCGTTGGCGTGGGCCACGCCCCGCCGGGCCAGCTCGTGGGGCGAGAGGCCGGTGACGTCGTCGCCCTGCAGGCGGACGCTGCCCTGCGTCGGGGCCAGCAGGCCGGAGCACACCCGGGCCACCGTGGTCTTGCCGGCGCCGTTGGGCCCGACCAGCGCCACCGCGGCGTTGGCGGGGACGGTGAAGCTGACGTCGAACAGCGCCCGGAAGGGGCCGTAGGCGGCGTCGACGTGCTGCAGCTCGAGCATGGGCGTGTCGGCGGCAGTCATGCGCTCACCCCCAGGTAGGCGGCGCGGACGTCGGGCCGGGCCAGCACCTCGCCGGTCTCGCCGTGGGCCACCAGCCGGCCGGCGTCGAGCACGTACAGACGGGAGGCGAGCCGTCGGACCAGGGGGACGTCGTGCTCGATCAGCAGGATCGCCGTCCCGGTCCGCTCCCGCACCTCCTCCAGCACGACGGCCAGCGCCTGGGTCTCGTCGCGGTCGAGCCCGGACGACGGCTCGTCGAGGAACAGCAGCACCGGGTCGCAGGCCAGCGCCCGCCCCAGCTCCACCAGCCGGGCCTGCCCCAGCGTCAGCGTCTCGACGGGCCGGTCGACGTGCGCGGCGAGGCCGAGCAGCTCGGTGATCTTGCCGGCCTGCTCGCGCTCCGCCGGCGTCGGGCGCCCCTGCCCGAGCAGGTCGCGCCACACCCGGGCGCGGCCGGAGCGGGCCTGGATGGCCACGAGGAGCTGGTCGGCCACCGACATGCCGGCGAAGAGCTCCACGCGCTGGAACGTGCGGGCGATCCCCAGCCGCGCCCGGGTGGTGCCCGAGCACCCGTCGAGGCGGTCGCCCCGGAACCGGACCACGCCGGCCTCCGGTCGCAGGCGGCCGGTCAGGCAGTCGAACAGGGTGGTCTTGCCGGCGCCGTTCGGGCCGATCAGGCCCACGCACTCGCCCGGGTGCACCTCCAGCGGGACGTCGTGGAGAGCGGTGATCCCGTCGAAGCGCTTGGTGACGCCCTCGGCGGTCAGCAGCGACGCCTCGGTCCCGCTCCCGTTCTCGCTCCCGTTCTCGGTCATGCCGCCTGCACCTCCTTCACGGCGAGGGGCGCCGCCGCGGGCTCCCGGCCCTGGTCGCGGCGCTGGAACCGCCGCATCACCGCGGTCGTCTGCGCCTGGATGATGCCCTCGGGGTGGCGGACGTAGGTGAGCGCGCCGAGGCCGAACAGCGCCGTCGACAGGCCGGCCGTCCAGTCGGTCGGGATCAACGGCAGCCGTTGCAGCAGCTCCGGCATCAGGAAGAACGCCATGCCGCCGAACACCGCGGCCTGCACCGACCGGGCCCCCATGGTCACCACCAGCACCACCCACACCAGGCCGGCGAAGAACGTGAAGCTCTGCTCGTAGTTGGCCGAGCCGGTCCACGAGGCGGTGAGCCCGCCGCCGAAGCCGGCGATCCCGGCCGCCAGGGCGAAGGCGACGACCCGCTGCCGCAGCGGGCTGATGCCCACCGCGATCGACGCCGCCTCGCTGCCCCGCAGGGCGTCGAGCAGCCGGCCGGTCGACGCGCTGCGGAGCCGCACCACCAGCCCGCCCACCACGGCCAGGCAGACCGCGGCGAACACGAAGAACAGCTCGTCGTCGGCGAGGTCGAGGCCGCCGAGCAGCGGGCGGGGGACGTCGATCGGCGTGCTGCCCCCCGACACCCAGCCCAGCGGCACCAGCACGTTCTGGAACATCAGGGCGAACGCCAGCGTCGCCAGCGCCAGGTAGATCCCGTCGAGGCGCAGCAGCGGCACCGCCAGCAGGCCGCCGACGATCGCCGCCACCAGCGCGCCCGCCAGCATCGACGTGAGCACCGGGAGGCCAGCGTTCTCGGTGATCTGGGCTGTGGCGAACGCCCCGATCGCGGCGAACGAGGCCTGGCACAGCGACACCATCCCGCCCATCCCGGTGAGCAGGGTGAACGACAGGAGGATCACGCCCAGCACCACGCCGCTGGTCACGATCTGGAGCCAGAACGAGTCGAGCACCGCCAACCCGAGGAAGAGGCCGACGACGCACGCGCCGATCGCCACCACCCGGTTGGCCACGGTGAGGCCCCGGCTGCGGCCGACGCTGGGCGGCGCCGGCGGGGGCGGGTCGACGCCGGCGAGCGGGTCGGACTCCACCCGGTCGCCGAGACGCGGTGGGCGCAGCAGGAGCAGCAGGAACAGCACCACGAACGGCAGTGCCGGCCGCAGCCCGGTGGACAGCACGCTGTCGGTCGGCAGCAGCCCGGCCAGCACCGCCTGGAGCACACCGAGGCCGATGCCACCCGCCACCGCGAGCGGGATGCTCACCAGGCGGCCGACCACGCAGGCGGCCAGCGCGGCGACCAGCAGCGTGAAGAAGTGGAGTGGCAGCAGCTCGGCGAACAGCGGAGCCAGGAGCACTCCGACCAGCCCGGCGAGCGCGCTCGACAGCGCCCACGCCACCATCGACACCCGGTCGGCGTCGACGCCCCACAGCTGGGCCATGCGGGGGCTCTCGACCACGGCCCGCATGCGCAGGCCGATCGCCGAGGCCCGCAGCATGATCGTCAGCCCCACGACGACCAGCGCCGTCGACAGGATCGTGACCACCTGGCCGGCGTCGAGCACGTAGCGCCCGCCCTCGTTCCACAGCCACTCGTCGGTGCGCGTGACCGGCCACAGCGGGGGAGGGTTCTTCTGCGACTGGGTGCCGAGCCACAGCTTCACCAGCTCGGGGATGGCGACGAGCAGGCCCAGGGACGTGACGATGCGGGTCAGCGGCGGCGTGCCCCGCAGGTGCCGGAACAGGCCCCGCTCCAGGATCAGGCCGAGCAGCGGCGCCACCACGCCGATGGCGAGCAGGGCCGCGAGCAGCAGCGGCCACTCGTGCTCCTTGCGCACGACGTAGAACACCGCCGCCGACACGTACGCCTGGGCGGCGAACGCCAGGTTGAACACCCCGGACGTGCGGTAGGTCAGCGTGAGGCCGACCGCCAGCAGCGCGAACACGCAGCCGATGGGCAACCCCCGGATGGCGTACTCGAGGAGGTCGCCCGTCATGCCGTCGGGGTTCCCTCGAGGGTGCCGTCGGCGGAGCGCTCCAGGCAGACGAAGGGTTTGCCGGCCTCCCCGAAGCTGGGGACGAACGCGTCGCCGTCCACCGTCGAGAAGGCGACGCACGACGGGTCGGATTCCTCGGTGTGGGCCTTGGTCCAGTCGACGCCGGCGAGGAGGCCGTCGGCGTCGAAGTCGGTCAGGGCGTTGATGGCGTCGATGACCTTCTGGCGCGAGAAGTCGGGACCGGCCTCCCGGAGACCCTCGACGAACAGGGCGGCGTTGAGCCAGCCGTTCATCGTGTTCTCGTTGGCCTCCTTGCCGCTGCGCTCGATCCAGTCGAGGTAGTCCTGCAGGCCCGGCGGCGGGTCCTCCACCTCGAAGGGGGAGAAGAAGGTGAGGACGATCGAGCCCTGGAACAGGTCGCCGAACTCGGTGATCAGCTCGGGGTCGTAGGCGTTGGGGAGGTACTGCACCGCGTCGAGCGACTGGCGCTTCATCTCGCGGGCGAGGGCCACCACGGCCTGGAGGTCCATGCAGGTGAGCACCAGGTCGACGCCGGCGTCCTTCATCTGCGAGACCTGCACCGAGAGGTCGGCCGTGCCGTAGGCCAGCGACTTGTCGACGAACCCGACGGTCGGCCCGTCGGCCCCGGCGTGCTGCTCGACCGAGTTCTCCACCCCGGTGGCGCAGTCGGCGGACTGGGGGACGTTGTAGGCCAGCAGCCCGAGCGTGCTGGCGCCGATCTGGTCGGCGACGAAGGGGACGATGGGGGAGCCGCACGTGAAGCAGAGGAACGAGCCGTTCTGGCCGAAGAGGTTCTCCCGCGGGTCCTCGGCGGAGCCCTCCCACTCGGGGTTGATGCTCCAGCCGAACGTGGGGACGTTGGCCTCGACCAGCTCGTCGGCCCCGCTGAACAGGAGCACGGCCACGGGCAGCACGGCGAAGACGTCGTCCTGGGAGAGCAGCTGCTGGACGGAGGCGTCGTTGTTGGCCACCTCGTCGTCCTGGCGGACCGCCAGCTCCAGCTGCCGACCGTGGACGCCGCCGTCCTCGTTGACCATCTCGAAGTAGGCCTCGACCCCGTCGGCCACCTGGTCGTACTTGCCGCCGAGCGGGTTGGTGGCCGAGGCGACGCCGCCGACCCGGATGGTGCTGTCGCTCACGCCGGGGGCGTCGACCGTGACGGCCTCGCTCTCCTCCTCGGAGGACTCGTCCCCACCGCTCGAATTGCCGCAAGCCGCGGCGAGCAGACTGCCCGCCAGGCCCATCACAAGCCACGCAGTGCGTTTCGTCGACACAGCGCCCCCCTTCCGACGTGGTCCTTCGCTGGCCGTAGCGTAATCACGAATCTGACACTCGTGTCGTATTTTTCCCCTCCCGGCCGCCATCCGTGAGCGGTCCGCCCCACCCCCCTGACGGCACCGGCCCGCCGAGCAGCTTCCGTTCGGATGGCTGCCACGGCTGGTCTGGGAGCTGCACGGTGGGCAGCTAGCGTCTCGCCGGTGAGCGCCGAGGAAGGATCGTCGGGCGTCGCCTCGACGATCGTGTTGCCGATTTCCCGCTACCCGCAGCTGTTGGACCGGTCGAGGTGGCGTGAGCACGGGTTCGCGTCGGCTGAGGACTCGGATGTGTGGAGCGACCGGGCGTGCGGGGTCGCCTGCGTGGCGATGCTCATCGACTTCGTGACCGGCGAGCCTGTGTCGGTGGTCGACCTGCTCCATGCGGGCCGGGACCTGGGTGCCTACTGCGATCGTGGGTGGCTGCACGTCGGCCTGGCCGACCTGCTCACCAGTCGGGGCATCCCGGCCATGGCCGACCAGATCGACTCAGTCCACGACCTGGCGCCGATCCTGCGAGGCGGCTGCCCGGTCATCGCCTCGATCACGTTGCACTTCCCGGAGAACGGCTCCCGGGGCGGCCACCTCGTGCTTGTGACCGGGGTGACCTGCGAAGCCGACCGTGTGGTCAGCGTGCACTTCAACGATCCGTCACGGTGGGGCGCCGAGAACAACGTTGTACTGGCCGAGCGCTTCGCAGCCAGCTTCACCGGCCGGGTCGTCCGCACCCTGGCACCGGTTGCGGCGCCGCGCCGAGTCGACGCGTGATCCAGCTCGACGCTCTCCGGGCACTCTCTGGCGCCGAGCTACGGCAGGACGGTGCCAGCGCCTTCGGCCAAGCAGCGACGGACACCCGAACACTCGCCGACGGGGACCTCTTCTTTGCCCTGGCCGGCGCCCGTGACGGCCATGCTTTCATCCCTGACGCCGTCACCAAGGGCGCCGCCGGTGTGGTCGTGTCCGACCCGTCGGTGAGCGTCGCTGACGGGGTCACGATGGTCTTCGTGCCCGACACCCTTTGGGCCTTGCAGCAGCTCGCGGCAGCGCATCGTCGCCGGAGCAGCGCCGAGGTGGTCGCCGTGACCGGCAGCGTCGGCAAGACCACTACCAAGACCCTCATCGCAGCTGTCCTCCGGACGAAGCACGACATCCTCGCCAACGAGGCCAGCTACAACAACCACATCGGTGTCCCGTTGACGCTGCTCGGCATCGAGGACCGCCACACGCACGTCGTCAGCGAGGTGGGCACCAACCACCGTGGCGAGATCGACGCACTGGCCGAGCTCATCGACCCCGACCTCGCCGTGCTCACCACGATCGGCTACGCGCATGTCGGCAACTTCGCCTCACGCGACGAGCTGGCAGACGAGAAGGCCGACCTCCTGCGTCGTGTCCGACCGCACGGGGTCTGGGTCCTCAACGGTGACGATGCCTTGCTCGCCACCGCGGCCGGACGGATCGATCGACCCGACGTCACCGCGATCAGAGTCGGATTCGGCCCGGGCAACGACATCCGGGCCACTGATGTCGTCGTGCACGAGCACGCCACCGTGGGGCGCATCGAGGCCGACGGACGATCGCTGCCCTTCGAGTTGCCCGCCGCCGGCCATCACGTCGTCTACGCCGCACTGCTGGCCGTCGCTGTCGGCCGCCACCACGGCGTCGATCTTCCCGTGGGCATCGAGGCGCTGCGTCAGACGCCGCCACCGGCAGGCCGTGCCGACCTGCACCGCCTCAGTGACGACCTGCTCGTCATCGACGACAGCTACAACGCCAGCCCCGACGCGGTGCTCTCCGCGCTCGACCTGCTGGGCCAGCTCCCGGGCCGGGCCAAGGTCGCCGTGCTCGGCGAGATGCGAGAGCTGGGCGACTTCACCGACGAGCTCCACCAGCTTGCCGGCACTCACGCAGGCGCCGCCGCAACCCACCTCGTCACGATCGGCGCCGCCACAAAACACCTCGCAGAAGCGGCCGTCGCAGCCGGTCTGAAGCCATCGCGGGTCATCACCGTCGATTCAGCTCTCGACGCTCACGCCAGCGCACGACGCATCGTCGACTCGACACCCGGGCCGACCGTCGTCCTCGTCAAAGGGTCGAGGTTCCGGCACACCGAGCGGGTCTACCTCGGGCTCACCGGCCGCCAGGTCGCGTGCGGTCTCGACGTGTGCAGCCTCTACATCAACTGCGCAAGCTGCCCCAAGCTCAGCACCGGTTCAGGCTGACCGGCACCGGGGTCGTCAGGAAGGGGACGTAGGTGCCTCGATCACCGGCCGGAAACCAGCTCGGGGTGCGGCAGGAGGCAGGACCGGAGCACACAGAGCACGGTCTCGTCGTAGGTGAGCCCAAGGAGTTTGGTGCAGGCCACGAAGTTCCCGCCCCGGGTCAGGCCCGGGATCGTGTTGACCTCGAGGACGTAGTGCTCACCTGCATCGGTGACGATGAAGTCGACCCGGGAGTAGCCCCGGCACCCGACCAGCTGATGCACGGCCGTCGCGGTCCACCTCACGGCGTGCTCGACGGCTTCCGCGCCGAGTCCGAGGTACGTCGGTGGGTGTGCGGGCGATCCACCGAGCTTCACGTCGGCGTCGTAGAAGTCGCTGTCGAACATCACCCGTACCGCTGGGCTGGCGATGAGCACTCCTGCCAGGTTGAGTACGGCCACAGTGACCGTCTCGCCGGCGATGAACTCCTCCAAGAGCAGGGCACGGTGCTCGTCAGCCGAGACGGTGGTGTCCAGCGACAGCGGCGCGGTCAGGAGCCGCATCCCGATGCTGCTGCCACCCGATACCGGCTTGGCGATGACCGGCGGCCGCAGGCCGTCCAGCCGTGCCTGGTTCACACCCCAGGGCAGTTCGCAATGATCGGCCAGGGCGTAGCGGGGAACCGGCATGGCACAGCCCGACATGAGCCGTTTGAACGTCACCTTGTTCAACGCAACCGCCCCGGCGAGCACGCCCGAGCCGGTGTAGAGCTTGCCGAAGTAGTCGAGCATCCCCTGCAGGCGGCCGTCCTCGCCGTACTCGCCGTGCATGTTGATGAACACCAGATCCGCCGCCCGAAGGTCGTCGAGGAACGAGTCGCTGGCAGGGTCGACATGCCGAGGGTGGAACGCCTGCCGCTCCAACGAATCCATGACGTCGCCGAGGCTCACGCCACCCGCCGGCGCTCGCTCGGCATAGAAGCGGTCCTCCTCCGACACGGCGCCCGCCACCACGGCGACAACTGCGCCCGTCACCTGCCGACGGAAGTTGGCGAGTCCCGCCGGATGATCGCGAGGTGATCGCTCGCGTCCAGCTCCCTACTTGCCGATTCGATCCCACGGCCCGACGTCACGTTGCCACCTCTACGCCGCGGTCACTGAGTTCGTCGCGGACGGCCTTGAGGAACGCCAGTTCCACCTGAGTAAGCCGCCCTCCTTCGTGACGGAGCCTGCGCTCGGCGAGGCGTAGCCGGACGGTGCTCGTCGCCCTGGCTCGGCGGTGAGCACTGTCGTATGCAGCGTGGACTTCCCTCAACGTCGTCATGCCGTTCAGCGTCCCGCTGGAAAGCAGCGACCGGAACTGACCCCGCACCAACTCAGCGCCGAACCACCACCGAACCCGCGCCGAACTCACGCCCGCTCCGGCCCGCCCTCGGGCATCCTCCCAGGCCCGGGGCTGTCACACTGACGTCATGATGGAGTTCGACGGCCGCCCTGCCGAGGTGGGCGATCTCGCCCCGCTGGCGTTGACCAACTACGGCCACTTCACGTCGATGCTGGCGGAGGACTTCGCCGTGCGCGGGCTGTCGTTGCACCTCGAACGCCTCGTCCGTGACGCTCGTCTGGTCTTCGGTGCCGAGATCGACCCCGACCGCGTGCGCCAACTCGTGCGCCACGCCTTGAAGGACGTCGCCGGCCCGATCGTCACCCGGGTCACGGTCTACGACCCGACCCTCGAGCTGGGCCATCCCGGCGCCGACGCCTCGCCCGGCATCCTCGTCACGACCCGCCCGGCCGCGGCGACACCGCTGCCGCCGATGCGCCTCCAGTCGGCTGGCTACTGCCGGGACATGCCCGAGGTGAAGCACGTCGGGCTATTCGGTTCGCTCCGGTACCGGCGTGCCGCCCAGCTCAACGGCTACGACGACGCGTTGTTCACCGACCCCAACTCCAACGTCTCGGAGGCGGCCACCACCAACGTCGGCTTCTTCGACGGCGAACGGATCATCTGGCCGAAGGCCGAAGTCCTGACCGGCGTCACCCTCGCGCTGCTTGCCCAGGTCCACGACGGTCCTGCCGTGACCTCACCTGTCAACCTCGCCCAGCTCGGCGAGATGCAGGCCGCGTTTGCGACCAACGCCGTGATCGGCGTCCGGTCGATCGGTGCCATCGACGGGACCACGTGGTCAGCCGACCATCCCATCCTCGACACGTTGCGTCGCGAGTACCTCGACGTGCGCCCCGAACCCCTCTAGCTACTCAACGTGGTGGTGCCCACCCGCTACGCTCGCTTGCCCGGAGAGCGTTGAGGTGGGAGCCGCGGGTGGCGACGGTTCAGCGATGGTCGGGCAAGGAAGTCCGGGCACTACGAGAGGCCAGGCGGATGAGCCTCCGCGAGTTCGCCGTCCACCTCGGCGTCAGCGACCGAATGGTCTCGAAATGGGAAGCCGGGGCCGAGAACATCCACCCCCGGCCGATCAACCAGGAAGCACTCGACACTTCGTTGGCCAAGTGCAGCGACGAAGAGGAGACCCGCTTCGCCACGTCCCTCGCCGGGACGACGCTTGCCCCGCTCGTGAAGCCCGTCGCCGTCGCTCCTGAGATCAGCTCTGACCAGGCGCGTCACTCTGTCGACGGCAAGCTCATGACCCTGGTGCCCTCCGGCATGTTCCTCAGCGGCCGTGACAACGAGCCGGTCTGGATCGACTCCTTCTACGTCGACGTCCACCCCACTACGAACGCCGACTACGCCCGGTTCATCAGCGCCGCTGGCCACCCGGCACCCCAGCACTGGACCAACGGCCGGTACCCCGACGGCCGGCACGACCACCCCGTCGTCTTCGTCACCTGGCACGACGCCAACGCCTACGCCCACTGGGCCGGCAAGCAGTTGCCCGAGAACCGGCAATGGGAGAAGGCCGCCAGGGGCACTCGCGGCGAGATCTACCCCTGGGGCAACCAACCCACCCCCGCCAAGTGCAACGCCCGCGAAGGAGGCGTCGGCTCGACCACTCCCGTCGACCGCTACCACAGCGGTGTCAGCCCCTACGGCGTCTACGACATGTGCGGCAACACCTGGGAGTGGTGCTCCACCGAGACCACACCCGGCCGCTACGAGCTCAAGGGCAGCGCCTTCACCAGCCCCTTCCACCGAGCCACCCCCGCCACCTTCAACGACGCCTCCTCCCAGATGCTCGACGACGACACCAGCTTCCGCTGCACCGCCATCCCCGACGGCCTCATCCAGCCGCCGACGTCGTAGCCGGACGCCACCCGCAGCGTGCTCCTAGCTTGCTGGCCTGCTATGACGCCCGCTCGGCACACGGTCCGACCTCGCGCGCCTCGACAACCCGACTCTCGTCGAGCGCCTGACATCGCTCCTTAGTGCTAAGAGTTCTTCTCGTACACGGCGACCTGGCTCGTGCTGTCGCCGGTCAACGGGGTTCGGTCCCACGCGGCCCAACGTTCCCGCAGGCGGAGGCCCGCGAGCCTGGCCATGAGGTCGAGCTCGGAGGGCCACACGTAGCGGTAGGGCGCGGCGTGCCGGACGAGGCGTCCTTCGACTTCCATCCAGTGGTGCGACGACGCGATCTGCCCGACGACGTCGTCGAAGGTCTCGATCCCGACGTGGTCACTCTCGAGGGTGAAGATCCGGCCGACCTCTCCTCGTGGGACACGGCGCAGCTGAGGGATGATCACCTCGACCACGAAGGATCCGCCCGGTTCGAGGTGGGCGGCCGCATTGGCGAAGACCGCCAGCTGGTCGTCCTGGGTGGTGACGTTCATGATGGCGTTCGCCACCAGGTACACGAGCGTGAAGGTGCCGGGAGCCCGAGCGGTGGTCATGTCGCCGACGGTCACCGGGACCGCGTCGGAGCCGGGCTTGGTGCGGAGCTGCTCCACCATGTGGGTCGACAGCTCGATGCCGTGCACGGCGACCCCGCGAGCGCTCAGGGGGAGCGCGACCCGCCCCGTGCCGACGGCGAGCTCGAGCGCCGGACCACCCTGCGCCAGTTCGACGAGTGCGTCGACGATCGGATCGAGGACCGCCGGTTCGTAGGTCGCCGGGTAGACCTTGTCGTAGACCTCCGCGATCTCCCGGCCCCACACGATCGAACCCATCGCCGGAGCCTGGCACCAACGATCCCCGCCACCCCAGGCAATTTCACCCCACGACGGTTCTTGAGTCGTTCATGGGCACCGCACGATCATGCGGGTCCGGGCTCGATGCGGTAGGAGGCAACCATTTCGGTCGCTGGACGCCCCACAGAAGGACACGGCGGGCGACAGGGTTGTCGCTACGACGGTGGCATGGTGCGCCAGCCCCGCTCGAAGGGCAGGCGCCAGGCGTGCGGTGCGACGAGCTGGTGGATGGCGTTGGGGCCCCACGACCCGGGTGGGTACATGCGCACCGGCGGTGGGTTCTCGAGGAGCGGTGTCGACAGGTCCCACAGCCGCTCGATGCCCTCGGCGGCGGTGAACAGCGTGTGGTCGCCGCTCATGGCGTCGTAGATGAGGCGCTCGTACGCCTCGAGCACGTCGGACTCGCGGCCGGTCTCGTGCAGGGCGAACTGCAGGCTCAGCTTGTCCAGCGTCATGCCCGGTCCCGGCCGCTTGCCGTAGAACGACAGCGAGAGCTTCGAGGCGTCGGCCAGATCGAACGTGAGGTGATCGGGGCCCTGGCCCCCGACGCCCGAGCCGGGCGGGAACATGCTCTTCGGCGGCTCCCGGAACGCGATGGAGATGATGCGGGCCCCTTCGGCCATGCGCTTGCCGGTCCGGAGGAAGAAGGGGACGCCGGCCCAGCGCCAGTTGTCGATCTCGCAGCGCAGGGCGACGAACGTCTCGGTCTCGGAGTAGGGCCCGACACCCGGCTCGTCGCGGTAGCCCTGGTACTGGCCCCGGACGACGTCGGCCGGCTGGATGGGCAGCAGCGACCGGAAGACCTTGTTCTTCTCCTCGCTGATGGCCCGAGGGGTGAGCTCGGTGGGCGGCTCCATCGCCATGAAGGCCAGCACCTGGAACAGGTGGGTGACGACCATGTCGCGGTAGGCGCCGGTCTGCTCGTAGAAGGCGACGCGGGAGTCGAGCGACAGGGTCTCGGGCACATCGATCTGGACGTGGTCGATGTGGATGCGGTTCCAGATGGGCTCGAACAACCCGTTGGCGAAGCGGAACGCCAGGATGTTCAGGGCCGCCTCCTTGCCGAGGAAGTGGTCGATCCGGAAGATCTGATCCTCGGAGAAGGTCTCGTGCAGGGAGGCGTTGAGGTGCCGGGCGCTGACCAGGTCGGTGCCGAACGGCTTCTCCATGATGATCCGCGACCGGTCGACGAGGCCCGCCTCGCCGAGCATCCGCACGACCGCCAGGGCCGCGGCCGGCGGCACGCTCAGGTAGTGGAGCCGACGGCAATCGCCGCCGAGGGCGCTCTCGGCGTCGGCGACCGCTCGCGCCAGCCCCGCCGGTCCTGCGTCCTGAGGGACGAACACGAGCTTGCGCTCGAAGTCGGCCCACTGGTCGTCGGAGATGTCGCGGGTCGAGTGCTTCTCGTAGGCCCGCCTGGCCAGGGCACGGAACCCGTCGTCGTCGATCTCGTCGAGCGACGTGCCGACGATGCGGCAGTCGGACACGAGCCCCGCCATCGACAGCCGGACGAGACCGGGCAGCAGCTTGCGTTGGGCGAGGTCGCCGGTGGCGCCGAACAGCACGATGACGTGCGGCTTCAGCGGCGACATCAGGCGCGAGTTGATGTCGATCGGCTCGGTTTGGGCCATCGCTGCGCCTCCCGGACGGTTCGCTCCACAGGCTACGGGTTGCGGCGCGCGGGCAGCGTGGCCCCGGGGGGTGGGGCCACGCTGCGGTGCGGGTGGGGTCAGGGGGTGGTCGTCGGGAGGTCGATCGGGCCGGTGGCGCACTCGGTCATGGCGTCGGTGACGACCGCCGGGAGAGGGGTCGAAGGATCGTCGCGGATGGCCTCGTCGTACTCCCTGAACTCGTCGAACGGCATCGTGTCGACGAGCGCGTCGTAGGTGCACCCGCACACGTCCTCGGCGCCGTCGCCCGCGCCGGCGGTGCACTCCGACATGAAGTCCGAGCGCATCTCGTCGGTGTAGCTGCTCGGCTCGTCATCGCCACCACAGGCACTGGCCAGGAACAGTGTCGCCCCAGCGAGTGCGATGAGCTTCCTTCGCACGGCTCTTCTCCTCTGTCGCTTCCGTTCGTGCGGCGCTCATGCTCATCGCCCGGTCACCTCGGAGCATCGGGAGGATGCCCGGGCGACTTCCGGGTCGATCGGGGATCACCCCCGACCCTCGGGGCCTGACGTGAGTGTCAGAAGTAGAGTGGGCGAATGGCGGAGGGCCTAGATCCCGAAGGGGGACCGCGGGTGGTGGCGGGAGACCTGGTGCGGGATCTCGCCGGTCGCCACGGGGACCGGCCGCTCGCCGTGCTCGGCGACCGCACCCTCACCTACGCCGACGCCGAACGGCAGTCGGCGGCGCTCGCCAAGGGCCTGCTGGCATCGGGGGTCGGGAAGGGGAGCCGGGTCGGGTTGCTGGCGCCCAACGGCCCGGAGTGGATCGTCACCTGGCTCGCCGGCAGCCGCATCGGCGCCGTCGTCACCCTGCTGAACACCTACGCCCCGCCCCGGGAGCTCGGCTGGGCCCTGCGGCACTCCGACACCGCGGTGCTGGTGGCGGCCGCGGAGCACCTCGGGCACGACTACGTCGAGCGGCTCCGCCTCACCGTCGACGGGCTCGCCGACCAGCGCCACGAGCACATCCGCACGCCCTCACACCCCTTCCTCCGGTCGGTGTGGTTCCTCGCCGAGAACGGGCAGCCCTGGGCCGGGCCGGTCGACCAGCTCACCGCCCGCGGTGCCGACATCGACGACGACCTGCTCCTCGCCGCCGAGGCCGAGGTGACGCCGGCCGACCCCATGGTGGTCGTCTACTCCTCGGGCAGCACGGCCGAGCCCAAGGGTGCGGTCCACACCCACGGCGCGGTCTGGCGGCAGGGTCGCACGCTCTCGGACTTCCGGCCGCTGGCGCCGGGCGACCGGGTGTACACGCCCATGCCGTTCTTCTGGGTGGGCGGGTTCGGGTTCGCCCTGGTCCGGGCGCTGCGGGCGGGGGCGACGCTGGTGCTGGAGGAGCGCTTCGAGCCCGGCGCCACCCTGGCGCTGCTGGAGCGGGAGCGGGTCACCCACGTCCTCGGCTGGCCGCACATGGGCCCGGCGCTCACCGGTCACCCCGACTTCCCCCGCCGTGACCTGTCGGCGCTGCGGGGTGGGGCGCTGGTCGACCTCCTCCCGCCCGACCGCCGTCCCGCCGACCCCGGGCTGGTGGCGGGCTCCCTGGGGATGACCGAGACGCTCGGCCCCCACCTGATCGACCACGAGGGTGCCGAGCTGAAGGAGGACCAGCGGGGGTCGTTCGGGCGCCCGGTGCCGGGGATGGAGCACCGGGTGGTCGACGGGGAGCTGTGGGTGCGCGGCGGGTCGGTGATGGCGGGGCTCCACAAGCGGGAGCGCGACCACGTCTTCACTCCCGACGGCTGGTACCGCACCGGCGACGCCGGCCACTTCGACGACGACGGGCACTTCTTCTTCACCGGCCGGATGGGCGACCTCGTCAAGTCGTCGGGCATGAACATCAGCCCCCGGGAGGTGGAGGTGGCGCTGGAGGCGGAACCCGAGGTCACCCGGGCCGTGGTGGTCGGCATCCCGGCCGGTCCGCGGGGCGAGGACGTGGCCGCCGCCGTCGTGGCCCGCGACGTCACCGCCGCCGACCTGACCGCCCGCCTCCGGGCGACGCTGTCGTCCTACAAGGTGCCCCGCCACCTGGTCGTGCTGGCCGACGACGACGAGCTGCCGTGGCTCGACTCCGGCAAGGTCGACCGCCGCGCCCTGGCCGAGCGGCTCAGCGGCGCAGGCGGTCCCGCAGGTCCCGCTTCCTGATCTTCCCCGAGGGGGTGCGGGGGAAGTCGGCCACCACCTGGAGCTCCTCGGGCCACTTCTGCTTCGGCAGGCCGACGGCGGCGAGGTGGGCCTGCACCGCCGCCAGGTCGAGCTCGCCGTCGACGCCCGGCGCCGGCCGCACCACCGCGCAGGCGTGCTCGCCCAGCCGCTCGTCGGGCGCGGCCACCACGGCGACCTCGGCGATGCCGGGCATCGTGGCCAGGCGCTCCTCGATCTCGGCCGCCGACAGGTTGCGGCCGCCCCGGATGATCAGGTCGCTGAGCCGGTCGGTGATGGTCAGGAACCCCTGGTCGTCGAGCACCCCCACGTCACCGGTGTGGTACCAGCCGTCCGGGTCGAGGGCGGCGGCGGTCAGCGCCGGGTCGGTGTAGCCGGCGAACAGGTCGGGGCCCCGGCTGACGATCTCCCCGGGCGTCCCCACCGTGACCGAGGCGCCGTCCTCGTCGACCAGCCGCAGCTCCACCCCGGGCATCGGGCAGCCGTCGGTGAACATGCGCTGCTCGGCGGGCACGTCGAGCGTCGACCCGGTGATCGACGGGTGCTCGGTCGAGCCGTAGGCGCGGGTCACCGCGATGCCGAGCCCCTCCGCCCGCTCGGCGACCGCCCGCGGCACCGGCGCGCCCCCGAGGCCGAAGCGGGTCATGGCGGCCAGGTGCTGCGGCCCGAAGTCGGGGTGGTCGAGGAGGCTGGTGAGGAAGATCGTGGCCCCGCCGCCGGGGCTCAGGTCGTGCTCGGCGCAGATCGACAGCACCCGCCCGGGGTCCCAGCGGTCGATCAGCTCGACCGGGTTGCCCTGGTGCAGCGGCACGAGGCTGCCCCCGAGCATCCCGGTCATGTGCGCCAGCGGCGACGCCATCACCGCGGCCCGCCCGCCGAGCACGTTGAGCGATGCCAGCTGGCGCACCTCGGCGAGCAGCGTGCGGTGGGTGTGCACGACACCCTTGGGGTCGGCGGTGGTGCCCGACGTGTAGCCCACCATCGCCGGGGCGTCGGGGTCGACCGGCACGGGGTCGGGCAGCGGCTCGGCCTCCAGCAGGTCGGCGAAGCGGACGGCACCCCCCGGCACGGCGGCGCTCGACCCGGCCGAGTCGCCCACCACCACGACGGTGTCGAGTCCGAGGTCGCCCAGGTCCAGGTCGCCCAGGTGATCGCCCGCCGCCACGACCAGCGCCCGGGCCCCCGACTGGCGGACGATGAAGCGCACCTCGCGCGGCCCGTAGAAGTGGACGATCGGCACCAGCGTCGCCCCGATCCGGAACCCGGCCCACAGCACCACCAGCGTCTCGGCCCAGTTGGGCAGCTGGTAGGCGACCACGTCACCCGGCCCCAGACCCCGCCGCACCAGTCCCGCCGCCAGCCGGGCGGCGTCACGGTGCAACGCCGCCGCCGTGGTCGTGCAGGGACGCTGCTCCGACCAGATCCGCACCCGCAGGTCCGGGGCGGCGGCCACCCGCCGGTCGACGAAGCCGGCGAAGGTCTCGTCGGTCCACCAGCCGTCGTCCACGTAGCGCCGCCGCAGCTCCGCCGGCACCGCGGGGAGCCCCCAGGCGTCCTCCGCCATCGTCGCCATGGTCAGAACGGCCGCTCGGCCGGCCCGACCACCGCAGTTGGGGTGAAGGTGGCCGGCATCCGCACCACGCCGTTCAGCTCCGGGTTGCCGGCGTAGAACACGGTGGCCTCGCGGTCGATCCGGTAGTCGGGCATCCGGGCGAGCACCTGGCGGACCAGCACCTGGAACACGGTGCGCGCCATGTGCAGGCCGATGCAGCGGTGGGGTCCGACGCCGAACGCCAGGTGGGGGTTCTCCTCCCGGTCGATCACCACCTCGTCGGGCCGGTCGAAGACCCGCTCGTCGCGGTTGGCCGACAGCCAGCTGAGCATCAGGTGGTCGCCTCGCCCGAGCTCCTCGCCGCCCAGCTCGGCCGGGCAGGTGACGGTGCGGGTCAGCGTCTCGTTCACCGAGAAGTAGCGCAGGAACTCCTCGGTGGCGACGCCCAGCAGGTCGGGCTCGTCGACGAGCCGCTGCCGCAGGTCGGGGTGCTGGTCGAGGTGGTGGAGGCACAGCGCGGTGAGCGAGGTGGTCGTGTCGAGGCCGCCGCCCACCAGGTTCCACACCACCGACACCAGCTCGTCGTCGGTCAGGTGCCGACCGTCCTCCACCTCCAGCTCCACCAGGTCGGTCAGCAGGTCGTCCTCCCGGGGCCGCTCGCGGCGCGCCGCCACCTCGTCGCGCAGCTCGGCCAGCATGGCGGGGACGTTGGCCAGCGCCCGGTTCCGCTCGGGGCCGACCCCGTAGGCGACGGTGCCGTGGAAGGTCTCGGCGTAGTGCTCCCAGCCGTCGCGGGGGAGCCCGAGCAGCTCCATCGTGAGGATGGCGGGCACGGGGTTGGCGAAGTCGAGCACCAGGTCGATCGCCCCGGACTCGATCCGCTGGTCGAGGAACCAGGTGGCGGTGGCCTCCATGAGCGGCTCGAGGCGGGCGATGGCGGCCGGGACGAGGAACGGGTTGATGGCCCGTCGCAGCGCCTGGTGCACCGGTCCCTCCACCTCGGCGATGCCGATGGTGGGCATGGCCTTGGCCCGGGGTATGCCGGTGATGCCCACGTAGGCGATGCCGTCGTCCGACTCGGGGACGTAGCGGCTGGAGTAGGTCTCGGCGTCGCGGGCCACGGTGGCGACCTCGTCGTAGCCGCTCACCACCCAGAAGCCGCCGAAGTTGGGGTTGTGCGCCACCGGGCAGCGGCGCAGTTCGGCCCACCGGGCGAGGCGGTCCTCGTGGAACTGCTCGTCGTGGTGGTTGAAGTCGACCGTGGTTCGGTCGGCCATCGTGTGCCTCCCCTCCGGGGCGGGAACCCCCGCCTCGTGTCATACCACGTCAGGCGGCAGATTTCTAACGGTCACGTCATTCTTCGGCTATGAAGTAGGGCATGGGAGCAGACCTGAGCCAGGTCCTGGCGGCGCATCCGGCGCCCCCGCCCGCGATCGACGTCGGCCGGATGCGGCGGGAGCGTCACCAGCGGCTGCAGGCCGAGCTGGCCCGACGCGACGTCGACGCCGCCGTGCTGCTGCGCAGCTCCGACGTCGCCTACGCCACCGGTCAGGCGGTGCGGGGGGTCGACGCGGCCCACGCCGCCTTCGAGCGACCGGTGGCTGTCGTGGTGGCGGGGGAGGAGCGGCCGCACCTGCTCTGGGACGACGTCGACCCGGGCCTCGCGGACGACGTCGAGGCCCACCCGGCGGTGTGGCCCGAGCTCGACGAGGGCGCCGAGTCGCTGGCGGGGGTGCTGGCCGAGATCGTCGGCGCCGGCCGGCGGATGGCCGTGGACGAGCAGAGCGGGGCGATGTTGCGTCGGGGGGTGTTCGGCGGGGGACCGCTGGTCGACGCGGCGGAGCTGGTCGGGGCGGCCAAGCTGGTCAAGACCGCCGACGAGCTGGCCTGCATCGGCGAGGCCCAGCGCCTCAACGAGGCGGCGATGCCGGCGGCGCAGGCGGCGCTGCGGCCGGGGTCGACACGCCGGGAGGTCGCCGGGGTGTTCCTGGCCGAGCTGGGGCGGCTCGGGGTCGACGCCAACCTGATCGACCCGATCTTCCAGCGGATGCCCCGCTCGATCGCCGACGGGCCGCGCACGACCACCGGCCACGTCGCCTTCCCCACCGGCGCCGACGAGACCTTCGCCGAGGGCGATCTCGTCTGGGTCGACGCCGGCATCGACCACCTCGGCTACGCCTCCGACTTCGGGCGCACCTGGGTGGTCGGCCGCGACCCCGACCCGGCCGAGCAACGGCTGTTCGAGCGCTGGTGCGAGGCGATGGTGGCGGTGCTCGACGTGCTCGGCCCGGGCGTGTCGGGCGGCGACCTGTGCCGGGCCGCCGAGGCTGCCCACGAGGGCGAGCGACCGTGGCTGCCCCACTTCTACCTGGCCCACGGGGTCGGCGTGGAGAGCGCCGAGATGCCGCTGGTCGGCACCGACCTCGGCACCGCCTTCGACGACGGCCTGGTCATGGCGCCGGGAATGGTCCTGGTGCTGGAGCCGGTGGCCTGGGAGGACGGCGTCGGCGGCTACCGCGCCGAGGAGATCGTGACCGTCACCGCCGACGGCTGGCACCACCTCGGCAGCGGCCACCCCTACCCGCCGTTCGCGCCATGAACGGCGACGAGTTGCGGGGCGCACGGCGGGAGCGCGTGTTCGAGGCCATGGACGAGGCGCGCCTCGACGTGGTGGTGCTCGGGCGGCGCGACTCGGTGGCGTACGCCACGGGTGCCGTCGGGCTCTGGACCGCCGGTACCCGGCCCTTCGGCGCCGCTGCCGTGCTGGTGGGCGGCGACCGGTCGGTGCACCTGCTGTCGACCTGGGACACCGGCGTGCCACCCGAGGTGCCGTTCGAGAACCTCTACGGGGTCACCTGGAACCCGGCGCTCATGTCCGAGGCGCTGGGCGCGATCGACGGGTTGGCCACGGCCCGCCGCATCGGCGTCGACGCCCTGTCGCCGGGGTTCGCCCGCGCCGCCGGCCGCCTGGCCCCGACCGCCGAGCTGGTCCCGGCCGACGACGTGCTCGGCGCGGTGCGTGCCGTGAAGCTGCCCGCCGAGGTCGGCCGCATCGCCGTCGCCGTCGGCGCGGCCCGGTCCGGCGTCGACGCCGCGGCCGCCGCGCTGCGGGCGGGCGCCTCGACGACCGAGGCCCTCGCCGTGGTGGCGGTCGCCCTGGCCGAACGGGGCTCGACGGTGCCCACCTCGGCGCCCGTTGTCGCACCCGTCGCCGACGGGCTGGTCCACGTCGACGTCGGCGTCCTGGTCGCCGGCTACGAGGGAGGCCTCGGCCGGACGGTGGTCGTCGACGGGTCGCCCGACTTCCGGCTCGACGCCCAGGCCACGGCCCACCAGCGCCGCCTCCTCGACGCCTGCCGCCCGGGAGCGACGGCGGCCGCCATCCGCGAGGCCGCCGAGGGCGCGTCGGGTTGGATGGTGCGCGGCACCGGGATGGGCTTCGAGCGCCCGGTGGTCACGGCCTCCCTGGGCGACGGCGTGGTGCTGGCGGCCGGCAACGTCCTGTCGGTGGAGATCACCGTCGAGGGGATCCGCCGCCGCGACCTCGCCCACCTCGGCGCCGACGGGACCGCGGCCCTGTGATCGTCGTCCTCACCGCGATGCGGTCGGAGCTGCGGCCGTTCGTCCGGGCCGCCGGCCTGACCCGGTCCGACGACGGCGCCGTCTGGTCGGGGACGGTCGGCGGGCACGAGGTGGTCGCCACGACGATGGGCGTCGGCATGGCCGGAGCGGCGGCGGCCGCCGAGCAGGCGCTCCAGCGGGGCGACGTCGAGCGACTGCTGGTCGTCGGCATCGCCGGCGGCATCGACCAGGACCTCCCGATCGGCCACGTCGTCGTGCCCGAGGTGGTGATCGACGGCGCCGGCGGGGCCGAGCACCCGACGGCGCCGTGGGGCCCGGTCGAGCCCGACGGCCGGCTCATCACCTACCACGACTTCCAGACCGACCCCGAGCTGATGGCCCGCCTCCAGCGCGAGGGCTACGCGGCGATCGACATGGAGACCGCCGCCGTCGCCGCCGTCTGCGAGCGGCACGGGTGCCCGCACACGGCGTTCCGGGCGATCAGCGACGACGCCCTGGGCGGCACCATCGATCCCCAGGTGGCGGCGATGGCCCGGCCCGACGGCAGCCCCGATCTCGGCGCCGCCGTCCGCTACGTGCTGCGCCGTCCCTGGCGGGTGCCCTACCTGGTCGGCCTGGGCCGGGACTCGGAGCGCGCCGCCCGGGCCGCCGCCGACGCCGCCGTCGCCGCGCTCCGGGCCTGAGGCCTGAGGCCTGAGGCCCGGAGCGTCACCCGATCGTGATCGGCACCTTCGAGTAGCCCGCCACGTTCGACATGTGGACCCGCTCCAGCCCGTCGGCGTCCACGGTGAAGCGGGGGTAGCGCTCGGCCAGCTCCTCGAGCGCGATCCGGCACTCCATGCGGGCCAGCGCCGCGCCCAGGCAGGCGTGGACGCCGTGGCCGAGGGCGAGGGCGAGGTTGGGCGGCCGGGTGACGTCGAAGCGGTCGGGGTCGTCGAACTGGCGCTCGTCGCGGGCGGCCGCGCCGGTGACCAGCAGCACCGGGTTGTTCGCCGGGATGGTCTCGCCGTGCAGCGTGATGTCCTCGACGGCGTAGCGCCCCTGGTACTGGGACGGCGGGTGGTAGCGGAGGATCTCCTCGACGGCGTCGGGGATGCGGGAGCGGTCGTCGAGCACCAGCTGCCACTGCTCGGGGTGGCGGTCGAAGAGCACGGCGGCGTTGCCGACGGCCTTGGTCACCGTCTCGGCCCCGGCCCCGCCCAGCAGCGACACGAACCCGGCGATCTCCACGTCGTCGAGCTTGTGGAGCGCCCCGTCGTCGTCGGCCACCTCGACCTGGGTGAGGCGGGTGATCATGTCGTCGGTCGGGTGGGCCCGCTTCTCGGCCACCAGCCCGTAGAAGTAGGCGCCCATCTCGACGGCGGCTGCCGTGCCGGCCTCGCTGTAGCCCATCTGGCCCTCGTCGCGGGCGAGCACCACGTCGAGCCAGTGGCGGATCTGCTGGCGCTCGCCGGCCGGCACGCCCAGCATCCGGCAGATGATCTCGACCGGGAACGGGCCGGAGAGGTCCTCCACCACGTCGAAGGCGCGGCGGCCGTCGAGGGCGTCGAGGCAGCCGGTCACGACCTCCCGGACCATCGGCTCCAGCGCGGTCACCGCCCGCGGCGTGAACACCCGGCTGACCAGGGCGCGCAGCCGGTCGTGCTGGGGTGGGTCGATCATGATCAGGCTGTCCATGCCCGGGCGCTTGTGGCTGGTCAGCGTGGCGAGGTCGACGCCGTAGGCGCTGGAGAACACGCGCCAGTTGCGGGATGCGTCCACCACGTCGTCCCACCGGGACAGGGCGTAGAAGCCGTAGGTGGCGTTGAAGTACACGGGCCGGTGGTCGCGTAGGCGCCGGTAGGTGTCGTAGGGGTCGTCGAAGTACTCCGACGAGAACGGGTCGAACTCGACGTCGCTGGTGTCGCTCATGTCCCCTCCCGGTCGCGCTGGGCTTCCGCGTGCGAAACTAACACGCATGTCACCTCCGATCCGGTACGAACGGACGGGCGAGGTCGTCGTGCTGACGCTGGCCCGCCCGGAGGCCGCCAACGCCCAGGACACCGCGCTGCTGGAGGCCCTCGACGGGCTGCTCGACGGCATCGAGGCCGACCCGTCGGTGAAGGTCGTGGTCGTCGAGGCGGAGGGCCGCCACTTCTCCGCCGGCCACGACCTCAAGGAGATCATGGCGGGGGAGGACCCGTGGGTCGCCCAGCGGGACACGCCGGAGGGGAAGCTCCGCCACGAGCAGGCCCTCTACTGGGGCCCGATGGTCAAGCTGCGCGACCTGCGCCCGGTCACGATCGCCGCCGTCCAGGGCGCCTGCACCGCGGCCGGGCTGATGCTGGCCTGCATGTGCGACCTGATCGTGGCGGCCGACGACGCCCGCTTCAGCAACCCGGTCGCCCGGATGGCCGGCGTGGGGGTCGAGCTGCTGGTCGAGCCGTGGGAGCTCGGGCCGCGCAAGGCCAAGGAGTTCCTGCTGAGCGCCCTGACGCTCGACGCGGAGGCGGCCGAGCGGGCGGGGCTCGTGAACCGGGTCGTCCCTCGCTCCGAGCTGGGGTCGGCGGCCCGGGCGCTGGCCGACGAGGTGGCGCTGGTGCCGGCGGTGACCGCCGAGGCGATCAAGCGGTCGATCAACGGGATGGTCGACCGCATGGGCCAGCGCGACTCGTGGCAGCTGCACTTCTGGATGCACCAGTTCGTCTCCAACACCCCGACGGCCGTCGACCGGGCGGCGGCCCGGAGGTCCGGGGGGATGGACGCCGTGCGGCGCGAGCAGCAGCCGGGCGGCTCGGGCGGCGAGTCGGGCGGCGACCGGTGAGCGGCGGGCCCCTGTCGGGGTTGCGGGTGATCGACGCGGGGACCCGGATCGCGGCGCCGTTCTGCGCCGGGCTGCTGGGGGAGCAGGGGGCGGAGGTCGTCAAGGTGGAGCAGCCGGGCTCGGGCGACTTCATGCGGGCGGTCGGGCCCTACGAGGACGGCTACTCGCTGTTCTGGGCGGTGGAGGGGCGGGGGCGCAAGAGCGTCACGCTCGACCTGCGGCGGGCGGAGGGCCAGGCGCTGTTCCGCCGGCTGGCCGCCACGGCCGACGTGGTGGTGGAGAACTTCCGGCCGGGGACCGTGGAGCGCTGGCACGTCGGGCCGTCGGACTGCGATCCCCGCCTGGTGTGGGTGCGGATCTCGGCGTTCGGCCAGGACGGGCCCTACGCGTCGCGGCCGGGCCTCGACCGCATCGGGATCGCCGCGGGTGGCCTGCTGCACCTCACCGGCTACCCGGACCGACCGCCGGTGCGGGTCGGTGTGGCGATCTCCGACTACCTCACCGGCGCGTTCTCGGCCCAGGCCGCGGTGGGGGCGCTGTACGGGCGCGATCGGTCGGGCGGCTCTGGCGAGGGCGCGGTGATCGACGCGTCGCTGTACGGCGCCAACCTCCGCATCCTCGAGTGGACGCTGGCGGCCTACGACCGGCTGGGCACGGTGCGCGAGCGGGAGGGCAACCGCCTGGCCAACTCGGCGCCGCTCGACAACTACCCGACCGCCGACGGGGGCGTCGTCTGCATCGTGGCGGGCAGCGACGCCAACTACTCCCGCCTGTGCCGGGCGATGGGCCGGGAGGACCTGATCACCGACCCCCGCTTCGCCGCGCTGCCGCAGCGGGTGGCCAACGGCGACGAGATCAACGGCATCGTGGAGGCGTGGACGCGGTCGCACCCGGCCGCCGAGGTCGAGGCCGCCTGCCTGGCGCATGACGTCCCGGTGGCCACCGCCTACTCCGCCGCCGACATCTTCGCCGACCCCCACGTCGCCGCCCGCGGCGACCTCGTCACCGTCGACGACCCCGTCCTCGGCCCCGTCCGCCAGCAGGCGCCCTTCCCCCGCACCGCCACCACCACGCCCCCGTCCGGCGCCCCCCACCTCGGCCAACACACCACCGAGATCCTCACCGCCCTCGGCCTCACCCCCACCGAACTCGAATCCCTCACCGCCCAGGGCATCATCTGAGGCCCACGGAATGGCCCCGGCCTGGCGGCCGGGTCGTCTTCCCGCCCCGTCGCCTTGTCGCTGGTGCTCTACGGAGTTTGCGACACCTCGCCGCCCGGGGGACGGTGCGGTGTGTGGCGACTGAAGGGGTCGCGTGGCACCGCACGATCATGCGGGTCCGGGCTCGATACGGCGTGAGGCAACCATTTCGGTTGCCGGACGCCGCACGGTGCCAGGAGCAGTCCTCGTCGGAGTCACTAACGGGTACCGCCCACACCTGACCCCATCCCTCGGTGTGCCATGCTCGCTCCATCGGCAAGGTCAACGATGAGAGACCGCTGACTCCGTCGGTGCTGGAGGTGACGGGGTGGCGGTGATCTACCACATTGCGTTGGCGGCGGAGTGGGAAGAGGCGCGGCGGGGTGGGGAGTACACGAGGTCGACGCTCGGGCGGAGTCTGGCGGAGGTGGGGTTCATCCATGCCAGCACGGAGCGGCAGGTGGGGCCGGTCGCGGACATGTTCTATGCCGGGGTGAGCGATCTGGTGGTGCTGGTCATCGATCCCGACCGGGTCACCGCGGAGATCAGGTACGAATCCGTGCCGGGAGCGGACGAGCCGTTCCCGCACATCTACGGCCCGCTCGACCCGGACGCGGTGATCGACGTCCGGCCGCTGGAACCCGCGGCCGACGGGCGGTTCACCTTCGAAGGTTTCTGACATCTGCGTCAGAAAAAACGGTAGTCTCCGGGTGTGGGGGGATCAGTACTTGGAGGTTGCGCCGGGCGGTGGGGTGTGGTCCTCGGGGAAGGCGCGGATCATGTTCTCCTGGGAGAACGAGGCGACCAGGGCGCCCTCCTCGGTGAAGACCGAGGCCATCCCGTGGGAGCGGCCGCGGCCGGCGTAACTGCTCCGGTGGTCGAGCAGCAGCCACGACCCGGCGGCGAACGGCTCGTGGAACGTGATCGTCTGGGCGACCACCGTGGTGGAGATCGTGCGGTGCGCCATCGACTGCCCGACCCCGGCGTGCGGCCGCATGGCGGTGCCGATCAGGAACCCGTCGCTGGCGTAGGCCAGCAGCGCCTGGCTCGTCACCAGGTCGTCCGGGGCGCCCGGCATCCGCGACCACACCCGCAGCTCGGCCAGCCCCACGACGTCCGGGTCGGCGATGTCGACCCCGTCGACCACCCGCACGTCCCACCAACCGTCGTCGGCCCCGGCGGCCGGCAGCGCCGAGGGCGGCTCGACATCCGGCGCCGCGTCCGCGTGGCGGATGAGATCGGGGTCCGGTGCGTGCAGGAGCACCTGGGCCCGGGTGCAGGCACCTCGCGACTGCGACGTCGTCACCGTGACGCTGGCGAACGCCCGCCCCGACTGGATCGTCTCCACGGTCACCGCCAGCGGCTCCTCGACGCTCGCGCCCCGGGCGAAGACGTTGTGGATCGACAGCACCTCCTTGTCCGGGACGGTGCGGGCCGCGGCCACGACGGCCTGCGCCAGCAGCTGACCGCCGAACACGACGCCGTGGCCCTCGTCGAGGTGGTGGGCCACGAAGGCTCCGTCGCCCCGGCGCTCGAGGTCGAGCGCCGCCAACACATCGCTGAGCCGGGTCATGGCCCGGCAACCTAGCCACTGAGGAGAAGGGGGCATCCAAACATGGAGATCAACGATCTCGTCATGGTCAGCGTCGACGACCACGTGGTCGAACCGCCGCACCTGTTCGAGGGCCGCCTGCCCAAGAGGTACGAAGACCTGGCGCCGCAGTTCCTGACCAAGGACGACGGCACCAACGTCTGGCTCTACGAAGGCCAGGAGCTGCCCAACGTGGCGCTCAACGCCGTCGCCGGCCGCCCACCCGAGGAGTACGGGCTGGAGCCGACGTCGTTCGCCCAGCTGCGGGCGGGTTGCTACGACATCGACGAGCGGGTCAGGGACATGGACGCCAACGGTGTCCTCGGCTCGCTGTGCTTCCCGTCGTTCCCACAGTTCTGTGGCCAGCTCTTCGCCCGCACGGAGGACAAGGACGTCGCCCTGGCGATGGTCCGGGCCTACAACGACTGGCACATCGACGAGTGGTGCGGCACGCATCCCGGGCGCTTCATCCCGTGCTCGTTGCCGGCGATCTGGGACCCGGAGGTCCTCGCGGCCGAGGTCCGCCGCACCGCCGCCAAGGGCGCCCACGCGGTCACGTTCTCGGAGAACCCGTCGAAGCTCGGCTGGCCCAGCCTGCACTCCGACCACTGGGACCCGTTCTGGCAGGCCTGCAGCGACGAGCAGGTGGTGGTGTGCATGCACATCGGGTCGTCGTCGGCCCTGGTGATCACCGCGCCCGACGCCCCGATCGACTGCCTCATCACCCTCACGCCGATGAACATCGTGCAGGCCGCGGCCGATCTGGTCTGGTCGCCGGTGCTGCGCAAGTTCCCCGACCTGAAGATCGCCCTGTCCGAGGGCGGCATCGGCTGGGTGCCCTACATGCTCGAACGGCTCGACTACAACTACCGCAAGCACCACCTGTGGACCGGGCAGGACTTCGGCGACAAGCTGCCCAGCCAGGTGTTCAACGAGCACGTGCTCCTGTGCTTCATCGACGACCGCTTCGGCGTGGAGTCCCGGGCGGCGCTCGACATGGACAACGTGATGTGGGAGTGCGACTACCCCCACTCCGACTCCACCTGGCCGTTCTCGCCGGAGACCTTCATGGAGCACATCACGCCCGACGTGAGCGACCACGACGTCGAGCGGATGTCGCACCTCAACGCCATGCGGCACTACAGCTACGACCCGTTCACCGCCCTGGGCGGCCGGGAGAACTGCACCGTCGGCGCGCTGCGGGCGAAGGCCGCCGGCCACGACGTGTCGATCCGGGCGACGAGCGACCCGGCGAGGGCCGGCGCCAAGGCCACCAAGTCGTCCGACCTGGCCGCCTTCGCCTCCCGGGACTGACCCCGAGCCGCCCGACCCAACCGAAATCTCGACAGAAACGGTGGCTATAGCGCCATTTCTGTCGAGATTTCGGTCGGGGTGCGGGGGCCGAGGGTCATCGGGAAGTGGTCGATCGAGCGGATGCCGGTCGTGTAGCTGAGCTCGTGGCCGGCCTTCACGGAGTAGTGGGGGATGCGGCGGTGCCACTCCCGCAGCGCCACCCGCAGCTCCAACCGCGCCAGGTGGGAGCCGAGGCAGCGGTGGACGCCGCCCCCGAAGGCCAGGTGGCGGTTGGTGTCGCGGTCGAAGCGGACGTCGTCGCCGTCGCCGAACTCGGCGTCGTCGGTGTTGGCCGCGCCCAGGAGCACGCTGACGTGCTGGCCGGCGCTGATCGGGCACCCGCCCAGCTCGGTGTCCTCGGTGGCGACCCGGACGATTCCCATCACCGGCGTCTCCCAGCGCAGTAGCTCCTCGACGGTGGACGCCACGAGAGACGGGTCGGCCACCAGCTGCGCCCGGCGGTCGGGGTGGTTGGCGAGGTAGGCGAAGAAGCAGTCGAGCGACGCCGTGACCGTGTCGAGCCCGGCGGCCAGGAACAGGAACGAGATGTCGAGGATCTCCTCGGTCGACAGCGGGCGGCCGTCGATCTCGCTGCCCAGGAACCGGGTGAGCAGGTCGTCGCGGCCCTCGGCCCGGCGCTCGGCGACCACGCCCTCGAAGTACGTGTAGATCGTCTGGGCCGTCGCCCGGAGGTGCTCGTCGGCGGCGGCGGCGCTCCGGCTGGTCTCGCCGACCATGTGCTCCGGCCGGATGACCCCGTCCTTCATGGCGAGGAAGGTGGGCAGCTCGTCGAGGGGCAGGCCGAGCATCGTGAGGAACACCTGGCTGGGGAACGGCACGGAGAACTCGGTGGCGAAGTCGATCTCGCCGCGGTCCTCGAAGCCGTCGATGAGGTCGTTCACCAGCTTCGTCACCGACGGCTCCAGCAGCGCCATCTGCTTGGGCGAGAAGATCGGGTCGAGGATGCGGCGGTACTTCTTGTGCTCCGGCGGGTCGATCTGCAGGGGGATCAGCGGCCGGACGTTGCCCAGGTCGACGGCGCTCATGTTCGACGAGAACACGTCGGAGCGCCGGAGGGCCTCGTCGATCTCGGCCCGGCGGCACACGACGACCATCGAGTCGTCGACCGGCACGACGGCGGCCGCCTCCCGCATGGCCCGGTAGAGCGGCTGCGGGTTGTCGGCCAGCCCGGCGGCCATCGGATTGCTGCTCGGAACCTCGCTCATGGCGCTGTGCCCCCGTCTCGTTTCCCCCATGTCATTTCTGACACTCACGTCAATATACCGACTTCGGCCGACTAGCGTCGGGTGCGATGCTCCCTGCTCCCGATCGTGTCGCCGTGGGCTTCTTCTCGTTCACCGAGGTCCCGCCCTCCGCCGACCGCAGCTACAACGAGTGGCACCGGCTCGACCACCTCCCCGAGCAGTACGCCCTGCCGGGGATCGCCCACGGCGAGCGCTGGGTGGCGTCGCCCGACTGCGTGGCGGCCCGGCTCGTGGACGACGAGCTGCTCGGCCGCGCCCAGTACGTGACGCTGTACCTGATCGGCGAGCCCGTGGAAGCGACCATCGACGCGTTCGGTGCGCTCGGCGGCGAGCTCCGGGCGGTCGGCCGGTTCCACGAGGAGCGCACGGCGCACATGGCCGGGGGCTGGCGGGTGGCGGCGACCGGGACGTCGCCCCGGCTGCCGATCTCGCCGGCGGTGATCCCGTGGCGCCCGGCCGCCGGGGTGTTCGTGCTGGTCGAGGCGGACGGCCCCGACGCCCCGCCCCCGCTGGACCCGCTGCTGGCGGTGCCGGGCGTCGCCGGCGGCTGGACGTTCGTGCCCCACGACGACCTGACCCGGGCGTGGTGGATCATGCAGCCGCACCGGATCACGGTGCTCTGGCTCGACGACGACCCGGTCGAGGTGACCGCCCGACTCGCCCCGGTCCTGCACGACCAGGCGTCGACCCCCGTCCTCGCCGCCCCCTACCGCACGATCCACTGACCGAAGCGAAATTTCGACAGAAGTGGTGGCTATAGCGCCATCTCTGTCGAAATTTCGGTGGGGGGTGCTGCCGGCGGACGCTCGGCTACGACGTGGTCAGCAACAGGCAGCCGGCGAGGGGGCCGCCGCCCGCCGCGGCCACGGCGACCTCGGGGCCACGGTCACCCGGGCGCACCACCTGGCGCTCGCCGGCCTCGCCCCACAGCTGCCGGCAGGCCTCGTGGAGGAAGCCGTAGCCGTGGAGCCGCCCGGACGACAGCTGGCCGCCGTTGGTGTTGAGCGGCAGCTCGCCGTCCCGTGCGATGCGGCCGCCGCCCTCCACGAACGGCCCGCCCTCGCCCTTGGCGCAGAACCCCAGGGCCTCCAGCCAGCACAGGGTGATGAAGCTGAAGCCGTCGTACAGCTCGGCGACGTCGACGTCGGCGGGCGTCAGGTCGGTGCGGGTCCACAGCTGGGCGCCGGCGTCGCGCAGGGCCATCGTCGTCAGGTCGTCCCACTGGTCCCACGACGGGCGGCCGTGGATGGCCGTGCCCACCGCCTCCACCCGTAGGGGCGGTCTGCGCAGGTCGGAGGCCCGGTCGGCCCGCGACACGATCACCGCGGTGCACCCGTCGGCCGGCACGTCGCAGTCGTAGAGGCCGAACGGCCAGGAGACCATCCGGGCGCCCAGGTAGTCGTCGAGCGACATGGGGTCGGTGTAGATGGCCTTCGGGTTGAGCGCGGCGTTGGTGCGGGCGTTGACGGCGATGGCGCCCAGGTGCTCCCGCCGGGTGCCGTACTCGTGGAAGTGCCGGGTGGCCATCATGGCGATCCAGTTGGCGGCGGACGGGGCGCCGTAGGGCATGACCCACTGCATGAAGCCCGACATGCGGGGGACCTTGCCGCCACCCCCGCCGCCGCCCGCGCCGGTGCCCGGCATCACCGAGGCCCGACCGCCGCCGGCCTGCGCCGTGCCCTCCCACACCGTCCGGAAGCAGAGGACGTGGTTCGCCATCCCGGTGGCCACCGCGGCGCAGGCGTCGATCACCGAGCCGAGCTGGCCGGGCGCCTCGGGGCCACCCGAGTACCAGTTCAGGTTCAGCCGCAACGCCTCGTGCACGTCGGTCACCCCGACGCCGCTGAAGCCGGGCGGGATCGACATGGCGCCGGGGTAGGTGGCGATGCCGTCGATGTCGGCCCGGGTGAGGCCGGCGTCGTCGATGGCGGCCAGGGCGGCGTCGAGCGTCAGGTCGAGCGGGTCGCGGAACAGGCGGCGGCCGACGTCGGACTGCCCGACCCCGGAGATCACCACCCGGTCGTCGAAGAACGGCATCACGCACCACCCGCCGGCCGGAAGAACGGCAGCCAGACGTCGTCGTAGCGTTCGAAGCACACCTCGACGTCGAGTCCGACCTTCACGTCGTCGACCGGCAGCCCGACGATGCCCGTCGTCAGCCGCAGCCCCGCCTGCTCGGGCAGCTCGACGATCGCCACCACGTACGGCGGCTCGAGCCCCGGGTACCAGGGCTGGTGGTTCACGGTGAAGGTGTGGACGACCGCCCACCCCGACACGGCCTCGACCGCCAGCTCCTTCGACAGGCACAGCGGGCAGCGCACCGACGGCGGGTGGATCCAGTGGCCGCACGCCTGGCAGCGCCACAGTCGCAGCTCGTCGTGCTCGCCGCCGGTCCAGAACGCCCGGTTGAGGTCGTCGAGCTGGGGCAGCAGGCGGAAGGGCTGCGGGGGCGGTGGGGGCGTGTCGCTCACGGGCGTCCCCGCCGGAACGACATGGGCAGCAGCTCCAGCAGCTGGCCGTCGGGGTCGCGCACGAAGGCGGCGAAGGGCAGCCGGGTGACGATCTCGCCGCCGAGCGCCTCGACCCGGTCGACGGTGGCGTCGAGGTCGTCCACCGACATGGACAGGTGGGTCAGCCCCGGCTCGTTGAGCACCCGGGGACGGAAGGGCGGGTTGCCGGGGCGGTCGTAGGCCAGCAGCTCCAGCTGGAAGTCGCCCTTGCGCAGGTAGGTGGCCGACAGCCCGACCGGGGGAGCGACGCCGAGGAGGGGCCCGGCGGCCTCGTCAGGCACGTCGAGCCGGCGGTCGACCTCGAAGCCGAGCAGCTCGACGTAGAAGCGCTCCGCCCGCCCGATGTCGGCGACGCACTGGCCGACGTGGTTCACGACGGCGGTGTCGGCGCCGGGTTCGGGCTCGGAGGTCGGCATGGTCGGAAGCTAGGGTCTTTCTGACAGATGCGTCAACTAATACAGGGGAGCCTGATGCCGGAGTACAAGTTCCTGAAGTACGAGAGCTTCGACGAGGGTCGCATCGTCCGGATCCTGCTGAACCGGCCCGAGTCCCGCAACGCCCAGAACCGGGGGATGCTCGTCGAGCTCGACGAGGCGTTCCTGGCCGCCGAGGCCGACGACGAGGTGCGGGTGGTGATCCTGGGCGGCGAGGGCCTGATGTTCTCGTCGGGCCACGACATGGGCTCCAAGGTGTCGCTGGAGGAGTACGCACCCGGGCCCAACCAGCACCCCACCCGCACCATCAACGGCGGCACCCGCGAGGGCGCCGAGAACCGGATGCTGCAGGAGTGGCACTACTTCTTCCAGAACACCCTCCGGTGGCGGAACCTGCGCAAGATCACGATCGCCCAGGTGCACGGCGACGTCTACGCCGCCGGCCTGATGCTGATGTGGGCCTGCGACCTGATCGTGGGCTCGGAGGAGGTGCGCTTCGCCGACGTCGTGGGCACCCGCCTGGGCATGTGCGGGGTCGAGTACTTCGGCCACCCGTGGGAGTTCGGCCCCCGCCGCACCAAGGAGCTGATGCTCACCGGCGACTCGATCGACATCCACGAGGCGCACCGGCTCGGCATGGTCTCGAAGGTGTTCAAGCTCGACGAGCTCCCCGAGCAGACCGTCGAGCTGGCCCGCCGCATCGCCGGCCTCCCGACGATGACCGCCCTGCTGATCAAGGAGTCGGTCAACCAGACCGTCGACAACATGGGCTTCTACAACTCCCTCCAGGCCTGCTTCACGATGCACCAGCTCAACCACAGCCACTGGGCCGAGGTGCGGGAGGACAAGTACCCGATCGCCGACGAGGCCCACGGCATCCCCAACTGGCGCGAGGCCCCACCGATCGTGCCCTCCGTGAAGGACAAGGTCCGCGCCGACTCCTGAGCCCGTCGGCTCCGTCCGTCAGCACGTCAGCCGTCGAACGGTGTGCCGAAGCGGTTGCGGTGGGCGACCTCGGCCACCGGGCGGCGACGGGGTGGTCCGAGGGGGACGGCCGGGCGGCCGATCGGGAGGACCGCGAACGGGATGATCCCGGCGGGCAGCCCCACCACCTCCGCCAGCTCGGCCGGGGCCTGGGCGGCGAGGGTCGTCATCGTCGAGCCGTAGCCCAGCGCGGCGGCGGCCAGCAGCAGGTTCTGGGCCGCCGGGAAGATCGACGAGGCGAGCAGCCGCGGTGAGGTCCCGCTGCGGCCGTCGCCGGCCACGACCACCAGCGTCGGCGCTCCGCCGTAACCGCTCGCCATGAACCCGTCGACGGCCTCGAACAGCCCGGCGGGGAGGTTGCGCTCGGAGGGCTCCCGGGCGATGTCGTCCCACAGTCGTCTGGTCAGGTCGGCCACCGCCTGCCGGGCCTCGGGGGCGTCGACCACCACGAACACCCACGGCTGGGCGTTCTCGGCGCTGGGGGCGTGGGTCGCCGCCCGGAGGATGGTGTGCAGGTCGCCGGGGTCGACCGGGTCGCTCAGGAACCGGCGGCAGCCCCGCTGGCGCACCAGCAGGTCGAGCACGGCACGCTCCTCGTCGCTCACCGGGTCATCGTAGGCAGAACTAACACTCGTGTCATAATCAACGGCGTGCCGATCCGCTACGAGCCCCAGGGCGACCACCTGCTCCTGATCACCATCGATCGACCGGAGCGGCGCAACGCCCTCGACCTCCACCACTTCCGCGACCTGGCCCAGGCGTGGCGGGACTTCCGTGACGACGACGACCTGTGGGTCGCGGTGGTCACCGGCGTCGACGGGTCCTTCATGTCCGGTGCCGATCTCAAGGACTACGTCCCCCAGGTCACGGCCCTGGCCCAGGAGATCCGCCGCGGCGAGGTCGAGGAGATCGACGGCTGCCGCCTCAGCGACGGCGCCGAGGCCGTGCTGCGCAACGCCAAGCTCTACAAGCCGATCGTCGCCGCGATCGACGGGCCCTGCGTGGCCGGCGGGATGGAGATGCTGGGCGGGATCGACATCCGGGTGGCCAGCGAGCGGGCGACGTTCGGCGTGCTGGAGCCGAAGCGGGGGCTGTTCGCCGGCGGCGGCACCACGGCCCGACTGCCCCGCCAGGTCCCCTACGCCGCAGCCATGGAGCTCCTCCTCGTCGCCGAGTCGGTGTCGGCGCGCCGGGCGCTCGAGCTGGGGCTGCTCAACGAGGTGGTCGCTTCCGAGGACGTGCTGACCAGCGCCTTCCGGTGGGCCGAGCGGATCCTGGCCAACGGGCCGCTGGCGGTGCGGGCCACCAAGGAGTCCGTGGTGCGGGGCCTGTCGGGAACCCTGCGGGACGCCTACAAGATCGAGGCCGAGCTGTCCGGCGTCGTGTTCGCCTCGGAGGACGCCAGGGAGGGCCCGCAGGCGTTCGCCGAGAAGCGGCCACCCCGCTGGCAGAACCGCTGAGGCGACCCGCCCGGCGTCGACCCGCCCGGCGTCGCCGGCGTCGACCCGCCCGGCTTCGGGGTCAGCCCGACGACTCCGCCCAGCGGGCCATCAGGCCGCGGGCGATGACGATGCGCTGGATCTCGTTGGTGCCCTCGCCGATCACCATCAGCGGGGCGTCCCGGTAGTAGCGCTCGATCGGGAGATCTGTGGTGTAGCCGTAGCCGCCGTGGATGCGCATGGCCTCGGTGGCCACCTCGAGCGCCGTCTCCGAGCAGAACAGCTTGGCCATGCCGGCCTCGACGTCGGCCCGCTCGCCCGCCTCGAAGCGCTCGGCGGCGCTGCGCACCAGCAGCCGCGACGCCTCCACCTTCGTGGCCATGTCGGCCAGCTTGAACTGGATGGCCTGATGCTGGGCGATCGGCACCCCGAAGGCCTCCCGCTCGTGGGCGTACTTCATCGAGGCGTCGTAGGCCGCCCGGGCGACGCCGAGGGCGCGGGCGGCGATGTTGATCCGGCCCAGCTCCAGCGACCCGAGGATGTAGTGCAGGCCCCGGCCGAGACCGTCGGGCCCGCCGAGCACCGACGAGGCCGGCACCCGGTGGTCGACATAGGTCATCTCCACCGTCTCCAGGCCCTTGTAGCCGAGCTTGTCGATGTTGCGGCTCACCCGGATGCCGCCGTGCTCCGCTCCCGGCGCCTTCTCCACCATGAAGCACGTGATGCCCTCGGGCGTCTTGGCCGCCAGCGCCACGATCCCGGCCCGCGCTCCGTTGGTGACCCACATCTTCGTGCCGTTGAGGACGTACTCGTCGCCGTCTGGCTCGGCCTTGCAGCGGATCGCCCGGGTGTCCGAGCCGGCGTCGGGCTCCGAGAGCGAGAAGGCGGCCCGAGGCTCGCCCGTCGCCATCGACGGCAGCCATCGGCCCTGCTGGTCGGCGGTGCCGAAGCGCTCGATGAGCGTGGCGGCGATGGTGTGGGTGTTGAGGACGCCGGCCAGCGACATCCAGCCGTAGGCCAGCTCCTCCATGAGGCGGGCGTAGGTGAGGGTGTCGAGCCCCAGGCCGCCGTGGGACTCGGGGATGCGGGCGCCGAAGAGCCCGAACGCCTTCATCTGCTCGACGAACGCCGTGGGGAACTCGTCGGCGTGCTCGAAGGCCGACGCCTGGGGGATGACCTCCTTGCGCACCCAGGTCCGGACGGTGTCCACCAGCTCGTCGGCCAGCGCGGGATCGGTCGCCATGCCGCCAACGTATCTGACAGTCACGTCAATTTCCGGGCTTGCTCGGCAGGACGTGGGCGATGGGAGCATCCGGCCCACCTGTCACACTTTTCGGCACCTTCGAGGTGTGGGCGTAGGGGAGCGGGCACGCTGGGAGGGCGGTGGAAAGGGGGTTCGGTGGTGGCGGTGATGGTTGTGGCTCGCTCCGCTCGGCGGGTCGTCGCCGGTCGGTTCCAGGCGCAGGCCTGCCTGCTCCACGCCTGGCGGACCCGCGTGGCGGGGCTCAGCCAGGCGACGGTGGCGGCGCGCCTGGGCATCTCCGAGGGATTGGCCAGCATGTGGGAGACCGGCGCCCGCCGGATCAGCCTCACGCACCTCCGGGCGCTCGACGCCCAGTACGGAGCGGAAGGTGCGCTCCTCGACCTGGCCCTCGCCCTCGACAAGCCGGACGGCCTGCCGGCCGGCACGGTGTGGGCGCACAACCCTCAGGGCCCGAGCCGGCCCCACTGGGCGTGGCTGCGACCCCGCCCGGGCCGGGGACGGGTCGACGCCCTGCTCCTGTGGGGCGCGTTCGCGTTCGACTGCTCCTCCGACTGCGACGACCGGGGCTTCTTCGTGACGTCGCCGGTCTCGATGCCGAACCCGCCGGTGTGGGTCCACCTGCGGGAGCCCGGCTGGGTCGACTTCGGGCAGGGCCGGATCCCCGACATGTTCGAGGTTCCGTGCTTCGAGGCCGTGAACGTGGCACGGCTCTCGAACGGCGGGCAGTCGCCGGTCGGCCTGGTCGACCCGGACGTCGTCGCCCGCTTCCGGCGGGACCCCCGGTTCGCCACGGCGGTGCTCGACCTGTTCGGCCAGAGGCCCGAGCTCGTCCGGCAGGTGTTCAGCGCGACGGAGCCGAAGACGTACGTCGCCGACCTCACCGTGCAGCCCCCGGTGGCCCTCCACGACCCCCGCCCGTTCGACGGCCCGGCGCTCCGGACGCTGCGCGAGGCCCGGGGCTTCAGCCAGGCCGACGCCGCCCAGCTGGCGACCGAGCTGCTGCCCGACCACCCCGTCAGCGACGACCAGGTGCGGGTGCTCGAGCGGGGCGGGAGTCCCCGGGCGCGCCTGCTCCGCTCCCGGCTCGACAGCGTCTACGGCGCCGACGGCCTCACCTGCGTGGAGGAGGTGGGCGTCACGGGTGGGCGGTCGCCGATCGTCGTCGGCTTCCCCGGCTACTGGATCGGGCCCATCTGGGTCACCCTCGTGGCGGAGGGATCGACGCCCGCCCTGGTGCAGCTCACGTTCGGGATGCACAGCAAGCAGGTGATCGCCCGGCCGGGGACCACCCTCACGTGCCGGCGGGCGACCCGGACGAAGGGGTCGCTCCTGGTGTCGTGCCCGACGGGCTGGCGGGTGCGGGCGGGCGTCGGCGCCCGTCCGGACGGCCGGGACGTCAACTGGGGCTGGCGCAACGTCGACGACCTCAGCACCCGCGGCGACGCCCCCGTCCACGAGCTGCTCCTGGGCCTGTTCGGCCGCACGGTGGCGGACTTCGAGCAGCTCCTGCACCGGTTCGACTGAGGCCGGGCGGAGCCGGGCGGAGGGGTGGTGTCGCTGCCGCCGCGATCACGACACCACCCTCCTCGACCCGGCCTGCGCCTGGAGGGCGACCTGGCGCAAGCCTCCCCAGGTTCGACTTCGCGGGAGCCGCTGTCGACGGTCGTCCCGGAGTCTGTGAACCCCGGGCCTCAGGCGGTGCGCGCGGTGCGAGCGGTGCGGTGGCGGCTGGGACCGGCCAGGTGGAGGGGACGGATGCCGCGGCGGGCGGCGGTGGTCTCCAGGTCGGCGAGGTCGTCGGCATCCTCGGCCAGGAGCCCGGGGCCACCCGACGTGGGCAGGCGGGATCGCTCGGCGACGTAGCCGTCGAGGTCGCCGTCGACGAGGGCCAGCCGGCACGCCGCCCGCACGGTCCGCAGCCGGGCCGACTGCGCCATCGCGATCCCGGGTGCGCCGTGGCCCCGCCAGCCTGCCTCGTTGCCGGCGATGAGGCGACGCGCCCGGGCGCGGGCCCGGGCGGCCGCCGACCCGTCGCCCTCGGCCACGTGGGCCTCGACCTCCTGCACCACCAGGCCGGCCAGGATCGCCTCCGCCGACAGGCCCCACTCCGGCGGGAGCAGCGGCTGCTCCCACACCAGCTCTGCGGACCGGATCTCGGCCGCCTGCGCCTGCGCCATCCAGCGGCGGGCGTTCGCACCGGGCGCGGAGTGCGGCGCCGCCCGGGCGGCGTGGCCCTGGATCATCCCCTGCGAGAACAGCAGCTGCTGGAGCCAACCGCCGGGCTCCTCCTCCTGCTCCGGGTCGCCCCGCGCCCGCAGCAGCTCGTAGGCGTGGGCCAGCGTCGTCATGGCCCGGTGCGGGAGCCCGAGCCGGCCGTACAGCTCGGCGAGCTCCTGGAAGGCCCGCAGGGCGTTCGACGTCACCTGCGGCGCGTCGGCGGGCTGGGCCGCGCCGGCGAGGGCCAGCCGGGTGAGCCGGATCGCCTCCCAGGCCGCCGGCACACCCGCCGGGTCGTCGTTCAGCCGGGCGTAGACGGCGGAGGAGACCAGCGGCCTCGTCACCAGGCCGACCGGGAGCGGCACCGGTGAGGTGAGCACGGCGTGGCGGACCGCCCCGAGCACCGCCGGCGCGTGCGGCGATCCCGCCTGGGCCAGCGTGTGGGCATAGGCCGCCGCGTCGACGAGCGCCTCGCGGTCGTGGCCGTCGCCGTCGGGCAGCCGGCACACGTGGTCGAGCGCGGCCCACACCCCGGCGTCGGCCACGTGCAGGCGCGGCCCGAGGAGTCCGTCGACGTTCGGGTCGACGATGGGGGAGGAGCGCCGGTCATGGCCCCGGCAGCGGCGCTGGACGGCGACCTCCACGATCGCCTGGGCGCGGCGACGTCGGCGCCGGCGGGTCTCCGGGTGGACCACGAGATCCGCCACCCGGAGGCCGTGGTCGTGCTCGAAGAGCAGCAGCGCCGCGGCCGACTCGTGGTCCTCGTCGGGGACGTCGGCCCAGGCCGTCAGCATCACCCGGAGCCGGTCCAGGGCCCCGGCGTCAGTGGCGTCGGCGCCGGCGCCGGCGGCGAACACCTCCTCCACGTCCGGCACCGCCACAGCCACCGGGTCGACGCGGAGCCCCGCCCGACCGAGCGCCGCGGCCAGCGCGGCTTCGGCCTCGACCAGCAGCTCGCCCACCCGGCGGGCCCGCAGAGGCCGCCCGACGTCGCCGTGCACCCGGGGCATGGTGGCGGCGATGGCATCGATGCCCTCGGGGAGGCGACCCAGCCCGTAGAACCGGACGCAGGCCTCCGCCGCCCGCAGGTCGCTGGTGTCGGCGCGGACCCGCGCCGCGAGCGTTGCGCACACGTCGGCGAGCGGCAACCCGAGCAGGTCGGTCAGCTCGGCCGGGAGCGACGCGGTGTGCTGCTTCGCCCGGGTGCCCTCGCCCCGCCGCAACGCCCGCACCGCCCGCAACAACCCATGGACCCGCCGAACATCCATTCCTCCACATCATCCCGCGTTCGGAGGCCTTCCGTTTGGCACCTGATGCTCCACCCGCCACGGCCGGCTACGCGACCCCGTGAACCGCGTGCTCAGGCGCGGTCGGCGGCGACGGCGTCCAGCGACGAGTACTCCTCGCTGGTGTCGACCCAGTTCTCGAACTGGATGATGCCGATCTCGGTGAACTTCTGGCGGAGCCAGCCGTCGCCGGCGTCGAGGAGGCCGAGCTTCTTGGCGTTGGGGACGATCTTCGAGAACAGCATCGTCTGGAACAGCTCCTGGCCCGGGTTCGGGTTGGCGTTCAGGAACGCCACCACCTCCTTGGGGTCGGCGCCGAGCCGCTCCCACACGTCCTGGACCATGAACCGGTTGCGGAGCCGGACCGCGGCCTCGAAGGCGAACTCCTGGCGCTCCCGGATCTCCGTGCTGCCGAGGCCGTCGTAGAACTCCTTCAGCGACAGGACCCCGAAGGCCACGTGGCGGGCCTCGTCCGACATCACGTAGCGCAGCAGCTGCTTGAGCAGGGGCTCGGTGGTGAGCATGTGCATGAACCCGAAGGCGGCCAGCGCCAGGCCCTCGACCATGATCTGCATGCCGAGGTAGGTGATGTCCCAGCGGCCGTCGCGGATGATGTCGTCGAGCAGGCCGCCGAGCTGCGGGCTGATCGGGTACTGCCCGTTGGTCTTCTCCTGGATGTACCGGCCGAAGACCTCGACGTGGCGGGCCTCGTCCATCACCTGGGTGGCGGCGTAGTACTTGGCGTCGATCCACGGCACGGTCGCGGTGATGAGGCCGGTGCACACGAGCGCGCCCTGCTCGCCGTGGAGGAACTGCGACAGCAGGGCGGTCTGCATCTCGACGGAGAAGGCGCGCCACTCCTTGTCGCCCCACTTGGCGAGTGGGGAGCCCTCGATGTCGCGCAGGGGCTGGAACCGCTCGTTCTGGCGGGCGGCCTCGTCGGCCAGCTTGTCCCAGTCGACCTCGGTGTCCCACGGCAGGTCGGTTGTGCCGTTCCACTGGGAGGTCTTGGCCTTCTCGTAGAGCTTCACCAGCGCGGTCCGGCTGCGCTCGTAGTCCCAGGTGAGCAGCACGTCGCTGTGCAGCTCGATCTCGTGGATCACGGCGGCGAGGACGGCGGGGTCGCGTTCGACGACGATCTCGTCGACGCTGTTGACGTCGCGGTCGAGGGAGGTCATGGGGTCGTCTCCTGCGTGAAGGCGCCGACGATGCGGCGCATGAAGTCGGTCCACTCGGCCGGGTCGGCCGTGGGCAGGTCGAGGGTCCGGACGAGCATCGAGCCGAGGCCGAGCATGAGGGCGAAGCGGGCGGCGACCTCGGGCGAGACGTCCTCGATCAGGTCCCCGGCGGCCTGTCCGTCGGCGATCAGCCCCGCCATGAGCTGCTCCCGCTCGGCGAGGGTGGCGGCGAGCACCTGGCTGAGCGCCGCGTCGCGGCGGGATGCCAGCAGGGCCTCGGCGAGGAGCGCGGTGGCGTTCTGCTCGTCGGTGCCGAGACGGGAGCCGAGGGTGATCAGGAGGCTGGCGGCGTCGGTGCGGCTGCCGGGCGGGAACAGCGCAGCGATGGCCCGCTCGCGATGGGCCCGCAGCGCGTCGACGAGGAGCTCGGCCTTGCTGGCGTAGTGGGCGTAGATGGCGCCGCTGGTGACGCCGGCCTCCTGGGCGATCTGGGCGACGGTCGCGCCCTCGTAGCCCTTGAGCTCGAACACGCGGGCGGCGGCGTCGAGCAGCCGCTCCCGTGTCTCGGTGGGGGAGACCCCGGCGATGCGTCCCATGCCGCCAACATAAAGAGCGCCCGTTATTTAGTCAACTCGACCCCGGTTCGACGGGGTCAGCGGGAAGGGGGAGCGTCCTACCGGTCCGGGTCGAGGCCGTGGAACGGTGCGCCCGCCTCCCGCCAGCGACGGTAGAGCTCGAAGAAGTCCGGGCCGAAGGGGTCGCGTCCCGTCAGAGGCATGGCGGCCCGGGCCACGGTGAAGTCCACGGGTGCCAGCTCGGCCGCCCGGGCGAAGCGCTCGGCCGCCTCGTCGTCGCGGCCCTGGCGGCGCAGGTGGGTGGCGATGCGGAACCACAGCCGCGCCGCCTCTTGGTCCTCGCTGAGGTCGCCGACCTCCGTGCCAGATCCCCCTGCGGCCGCGTTCGCACGTCCCTCGGGGACCTGGCCGTCGCGCACCCACCGGCGGACGGCGTCGAGGTGCGGCCCCGAGGGCACGCCGGTGTACTCCGTCCACTTGTCGGTCCCGAACGCCACCGTCGGCGGCCGGGCCACGCAGCCGTCCTCGTCGACCCACACCACGGCGGGCACGTTGGAGATGCCCAGCCGGTCCGAGACGACGTGGTCGCGGTCGACCAGCACCGGCAGGGTCACCGGCTCGGCGAAGGGCCGCACGTCCTCGGCGTCCTCGTCCAGCGCGACCGCCACGACGGCGACGTCGTCGCCGAGGTCGTCCTGGAGGGCCTGCCAGCCCGGCAGGTCGTCGCGGCACCCGCACCAGGTGGCGAAGGCGACCAGGATCGCCTTGCGTCCCTGCAGCGACGCCAGGTCGACGATCTGGCCGTCGACGTCCGGCAGCGCCAGCTCGGGCAGCGGCCCGCCCGCCAGGGCCTGGCGGCGGCTCGACCGGCCCGGGCCGATCGCGGCGACCCCGGCGTCGAGGTCGACGACCAGCGGCCGATCCAGCGCCGCGGCCACCCCGTGGAGCGACACACCGTTGCCCTCGCCGGCCGGCTCCACCAGTGACCGGTCCCGGACGGGCACGCACACGTCGCCGCGGCAGAGTCCCTCCGGCTCGAGCTCCCAGCCCAGCACGGCCGCGAGGTCGGCCGGCGCCAGCACGACCTGCTCGCCGTCGACGGCCACGGCCACCTCGGTGACGGCGTCGTCGAGCAGCGTGATCGTGCGGGTGGCGCTCGACGGATCGGTGGTCGCGTCCATGTCAACGTCCCTTCCCCTGCGGCCGGCCCGGTGACCGGTGCCTCAGTGTGGCAGCCGCCGATAACTTGCGGCCCATGCGCATTGGACTGCCGGGGGGCGCCGCGAGCGTCGACAAGATGATCGAACAGGCTCGGCGGGCCGAGGCCGACGGGTTCACCAGCCTCTGGTACGCCGGAGCGATCGGTGGCGACCCGCTGGTCGCCATGGCGCTCGCCGGGCGGGCGACCGAGCGGATCGAGCTGGGGACGGCGATCCTGCAGACCTACGCGATGCATCCGGTGGCCATGGCGCGGCGGGCGGCGTCGGTGGCCGCGGCGTTCGGTCGGCCGGGCTTCACGCTCGGCGTCGGCCCGTCGCATCGACCGGTCGTCGAGGACGCCTACGGCCTGTCCTACGAGCGCCCTGGACGCCACACCGAGGAGTACGTCCAGATCCTGGCGCCGCTGTTGCGGGACGAGGACGTGGCCTTCGACGGCGACGACTTCCACGTGCGCATCGCCGGACCGGCCACCCAGCCCGCGCTGCCCATCCCCCTGCTCGTCGCCGCCCTGGCCCCTCGCCTCCTCCGGGTCGCCGGCACCCACGCCGACGGCACCGTGACCTGGATGGCCAACGCCACCGCGATCGAGGACCTCATCGCTCCCCGCCTGCGGGAGGCGGCCACGGTCGCCGGGCGACCCGAGCCGCGCATCGTCGCCGGGCTGCCGGTGGCCGTCGTCGACCCCGGCGAGGAGGCCGGGGCCCGCCAGGCCGCCGCCCAGGCGTTCGCGGTCTACGGCACGCTGCCGAACTACCAGCGGGTGCTCGCCGCCGGCGGCCTGACGCAGCCGGCGGACGCTGCCATCGTCGGCGACGAGGCATCGGTGGCGGCGCAGATCGAGGAGCTGTTCGCCGCGGGAGCGACCGACGTGTGGGCGGCGCCCTTCCCGGTCGGGGACGACCGACCCGGCTCCCGGGCCCGCACCCGAGCCCTGCTGAAGGAGCTCGTGACCACCCATGTCGGCTGAGATGTACGGGTCGTCGGCCGACGCCCTGGTCGGCCCGGGCTGGCTGGGGCTCCGCCAGGACGCCGACGACCGGTGCTCGTTCGAGCTGGTGCCGGCGCTGGCCCGCTTCGACGGCCAGCTCTACGGCGGCGCCGGGCTCGCCGCCGCGGTGGCGCTGGTCGATGTCGCCACCGGTCGCCCGCCGCTGTGGACCACCACCCAGTTCGTCGGCCAGGCACGCCTGGGGGAGCGGATCGACTGCCACGCCGAGGTGCTCGCCCACGGCGGCCGGTCCTCGCAGGTGCGGGTCACCGCGACGGTCGGCGACCGCCTCGTGTTCACCGCCCTCGGGTCCGCCGGGCTGGGCCGGACCGACGGGTTCTCGGCCGACTTCGACGGGTTCCCCGACGTCGACCCACCCGCCGAGTGCCCGCCGTGGGTGGTGTTCGACCGGCTGCCGCCGGGCGTGGTGCCGGCCGACACCGCCCGCTTCGGCCCCTTCGGCCTCGCCGAGTTCCGCCAGGCCGCGCCGCGCACGGACCCCGGCCTGATCTGGGTGCGCATGCGGGAGGGAGCGCAGACCCCCGAGTCGATGGCGTACCTCGCCGACTTCGTGCCCACCATGGTCCTCCGGGCCGTCGGGCGCATGGGCGGCGGCACCAGCCTCGACAACAGCATCCGCTGCGGCCCACCGCCCACCGGCCCGTGGGTCCTGGTGGACGTCGACCCGTACTTCGGTCACGCCGGCTACGTCCACGGCGCCGCCCGGGTGTGGACGCCCGAGGGTCGACTCGTCGCGGTCGCCAGCCAGACCGCCGTCGCCCGGGTGTTCGGAGGCGCTCCCGAAACTCGCTGATACCGTATCGGTAGAGGTCCGGTCGGGAACGGGGGAGGGCGCATGGCCGTCGACAAGCAAGCTCTGCAGCTTCGGTACGCCGAGGAGCGGGCGAAGCGCCTACGCCCGGACGGCAACGACCAGTACCTCCGGCTCGAGGGCCGGCTGTCGCACTACCTCGACGACCCCTACACACCGGTCACCGAGCGCGAGGCCCGGCACGACCACGTCACCGTGGCGCTGGTCGGCGGCGGCTTCGCCGGGCTGCTCACCGCGGCCCGCCTCGTCGAAGCAGGGGTCACCGACGTCCGGCTGGTCGAGAAGGGCGGCGGCGTCGGCGGCACCTGGTACTGGAACCGCTACCCCGGCGCCCAGTGCGACATCGAGAGCTACATCTACCTGCCGCTGCTGGAAGAGACCGGCTACCTGCCGAAGGAAAAGTACAGCTTCGGTGGTGAGATTCGCGCGCACGCCCGGCGGATCGGCGAGACCTTCGACCTCTATCGCGCGGCCTGTTTCCAGACCGAGATCTCCGAACTGCGCTGGCTGGAGGACGAGGCGCGCTGGCTGGTCTCGACCAATCGCGGCGACCGGATGAAGGCCCGCTATGTGGTGATGTCCAACGGGCCGCTGAACCGGCCGAAGCTGCCGGGCATTCCCGGGATCGAGGGGTTCAAGGGCCACAGCTTCCACACCAGCCGCTGGGACTACGCCTATACGGGCGGCACGTCGGAGGGCGGCCTCGACAAGCTGGCCGACAAGCGGGTGGCGATCATCGGCACCGGGGCGACGGCGATCCAATGTGTGCCGCACCTCGGCCCGGCGGCCAAGCAGCTCTATGTGTTTCAGCGCACGCCGTCCTCGGTGGACGTGCGGGGCAACAAGCCGACCGATCCGGAGTGGGCCAAGTCGCTAAAGCCCGGATGGCAGAAGCGGCGCATGGAGAACTTCAACACCCTGGTCGCCGGCGGCCACCAGGACGAGGACC
>DATHJB010000023.1 GCA_035316325.1 Acidimicrobiales bacterium | reverse complement strand
ACGCCGGGTTCCGGCTGGTGGTCGGCGCGAACCACGACGCCCGGTCGATCGAGACCGTGTCCACGAACCACACGTCGGCCGAGTTCCTGTGCACCGACATCAACCACTACGACATGCGCCGCCTGCCCCGGACGCGGGTGTTGTGGGCGTCGGTGATCTGCACCGAGGTGTCGCCGGCGGGCGGCAACCGCAAGGTGCGCGGCCAACAGGCGTTCGAGGAGTTCGGCGCCGTGAAGTCCCCGACGTTCGAGCGCACCCGGGCCTGTGCCCTGGATGTGCTCCGGGCGACGGAGCTGCACCGTTACGACGCCGTGGTGGTGGAGAACGTGGTGGAGTTCGCCCGGGACTGGGAGCTCTACGACTGGTGGGTGGAGGGCATGTGCCGGCTGCGCCCGGGCTACCGGGTCCAGACCGTCAACGTGTCCGCCGCCCACGTCTACGGCGAGGGCAACGCGCCGGCGCCGCAGTGGCGGGACCGCATCTACATCGTGTTCACCCGCAAGGGCATCCCGCTCCCGGACCTCGAGCCGAGGCCCCCGGCGTGGTGCGGGCGCTGCGAGGCCCTCGTGGAGGGCCGCCAGGCGTGGAAGCGCCCCGACCGGCGACGGATCGGCAAATACGGCCAGCAGTACCTCTACCGCTGCCCCCATGACGGCACCGTGGTCGAACCGCTGGTGGCGCCGGCCGCCACCGCCCTCGACTTGACCGACATCGGCACCCGCATCGGGGACCGCGCCCGGCCGCTCGGGGAGAAGACCCGGGCGCGGATCCAGTGGGGCATCGACACCTTCGTGCAGCCGGTCGTGGCTCAGGTGGCGGGCAACACGTTCGAGCGGCCCGGCTACCACCGTGCCCGCCCCGCCTACGCGGCGCCGCTGACCACCCGCAACACGACCGGCGAGGACGCCGTGGTGACGCCGTCGTTCTTCGTGAAGAACTACGGCGCTCTGTCCGAGGCCCGGTACAGGTCGCACCCGATCGGCTCGCCGCTCGGGGCGATCACCACCAGCGACTCCCACGGCCTCGTGTCCGCCCCTCTGCTCGTGAACGCGAACCACGACGACGTGCGGGTCCAGCCCGCCGGGGCCGGGCCCCTCTCGACACGGACCGTCAAGATCGGCGACCTGCTGCTGTGGCCCGAGCCGTTCGTGGCCATGGCCCGCCGCAACGGCACAGCCACCGCCGTGGGGCATGAGCCGTTGGCGACGGTGACCACCAGCGGCCGCCACCACGGCCTGGTCACGCCGCCCGGGGCGTTCATCGTGAAGAGCTACGGCGGCAACGCCAAGCCCCAGCACCTCGCCAAGCCGCTCACCGACCCGCTCGGCACCATCACGACCCAGGACCACCACTACCTCGTGGTCCCCTACCGCAAAGGCGCCCGACCCCGCCCCGCCGGCGCCGGGCCGCTCCCGGTCGTGACCACCATCGAGAACGCGGCGCTGCTCACCGCCGCCGAGCGGGTCGAGCTCGACGACTGCCACTACCGGATGCTCAAACCCCGCGAGCACGCCCGGGCGCAGCGCTTCACCGACGACTACCTGATCACCGGCAACCTCGGCGAACAGACCCTCCAGGTCGGCAACGCCGTGCCCTGCAACACCGCCCAATGGATCGGCACCCAGCTGCTCCAGGTCCTGGAGCCGACGGCGTGACGGTCCAACTGCGCCGCACGGGTGGCCCAACGATCGTGCGGGGGGACTGCCTCGCCCCGGCCCTGACGCTGCACCGAGACGCCGCCGGCGCCGTCTACTCGCTGTGCCCGACCTGCGGCGAGCTGGTCACCGACTCGGTCGCCGCCGATGGCGGCCCCCACCAGATGCAGCTGGTCGGCGACGTCGCCTACGGGCCCGGGATCTGTGTCCCGTGCGGCCACGACATCGGCTCGATCGGGATCGAGGTCACACCGTGACCGCCGACGTCTACGACGACTTCGTGGCCAGCAAGGTCGCGGTCAGCGGCTGGCACGGCTTCGACATCGACCCCGCCGTCGATGTGCATCCGATGCTGCTGGACCACCAGCGGGCGATCGTGGCCTGGGCGGTCAAGGGTGGGCGCCGGGCGATCTTCGCGGCGTTCGGCCTCGGGAAGACCTTGATGCAGCTCGAGATCGTCCGGCTCGTCATGGCCCGGGCCGGTGGCCCGGGCCTGATCGTCGTGCCGTTGGGGGTGCGCCAGGAGTTCGCCCGGGACGCCCGCTCGTTGGGGATCACCACCCGGTTCATCCGCCGGGCCGACGACATCGACCCGACGCCCGGGGTGGTGCACCTCACCAACTACGAGACCATCCGCGACGGCCGCCTCGACCCCGCCCTGTTCACCTGCATCTCGCTGGATGAAGCGTCGGTGTTGCGCAGCTACGGGTCGAAGACCTCCACCACGTTCCTGGAGGTGTGCTCGGCGGTGCCGTACCGGTTCGTCGCCACCGCCACGCCGTCGCCGAACCGGCACAAGGAGCTGCTGCACTACGCCGGGTTCCTCGGCGTCATGGACGTCGGCCAGGCCCTGACCCGCTGGTTCAAACGCGACAGCCAGAAGGCCGGGAACCTGCAGCTCTTCGAGCACAAGGCCGACGAATTCTGGCTCTGGCTCGCCAGCTGGGCGGTGTTCCTGCGACGGCCCAGCGACCTCGGCTACAGCGACGACGGCTACCTGCTGCCGGACATCGAGGTCGTCTACCACGAGGTCCCCGTGGACCACACCGCGCACGTCGACGTCGACCGGGACGGCCAGGGCCGCCTCTACCGGGGCGCCGAGCTCGGGGTCGTGGCCGCCGCCCGGGAGAAGCGCGCCACCCTCGCCGCCCGGGTCGCCAAAGCCGCCGACATCGTCAACGCCTCCCCCGACGACCACTTCGTGCTGTGGCACGACCTCGAAGACGAACGCCGCGCCTTGAAAAAGGACCTGCCCGACGTCGTCGACGTGTACGGGTCCCTCGACCTCGACACCCGCGAACAGCGCATCATCGACTTCTCCGAGGGCCGCCACCGGCTGCTGGCCACCAAACCCTCCCTGTCGGGATCCGGGTGCAACTTCCAGCGGCACTGCCACCGCGCCGTGTTCGTCGGGATCGGCTTCGACTTCAACGACTTCGTCCAGGCGATCCACCGGCTCCAGCGCTTCCAACAGACGCAGCGGGTGCGCATCGACCTGATCTACGCCGAGTCCGAGCGCGAGGTGCTGCGCACCCTGCTCGACAAGTGGACCCAGCACAAGGAGCTGACCGCCACCATGAGCGACCTCATCCGCCGCCACGGCCTCTCCCGCACCGACATCGGCACCACCCTCACCCGCACCATGGGCGTCGAACGCATCGAAGCCGCCGGCGACGGGTGGGTCGTAGCGAACAACGACTGCGTCCCCGAAACCGCCGCGATGGACGACGACTCGGTCGACCTGATCGTCACCAGCATCCCGTTCGCGAACCACTACGAGTACACCCCGTCGTACCGGGATTTCGGGCACACCGACAACAACGACCACTTCTGGGCGCAGATGGACTACCTCACGCCCGAGTTGCTGCGGGTCCTGCGCCCGGGGCGGATCTACGCCTGCCACGTCAAGGACCGGATCGTGTTCGGCAACATGACCGGCGCCGGCTACTCGACGGTGTCGCCGTTCCACGCCGAAGCGATCCTCCACGCCCAGGCCCACGGCTTCGAGTACATGGGCCTGATCGTCGTGGTCACCGACGTCGTCCGGGAGAACAACCAGTCCTACCGGCTGGGCTGGTCCGAGAACGCCAAAGACAGCTCGAAGATGGGCGTCGGGTCCCCCGAATACGTCCTGCTGTTCCGCAAACCCCAGACCGACCGCACCCGCGGCTACGCCGACACACCGGTGACCAAGGACAAGGGCGTCTACACCCGGGCCCGGTGGCAGACCGACGCCCACGCCTTCTGGCGCTCCAGCGGTGACCGGCACCTCACGCCCGCCGAGCTGGCCGCGCTACCGGCCGACGTCCTCTACAAGGTCGCCAAGGACGCCAGCCTCCACCACGTCTACGACTACGAGGCCCACGTGCGAGTCGGCGAGATCCTCGACGACAAACGCGCCCTGCCCTCGACGTTCATGCTCCTGGCCCCGGCCAGCTGGCATCCCGACGTGTGGCACGACATCAACCGCATGCGGACGCTCAACACCGAACAATCCCGCCGCGCCCAGGAACAGCACGTCTGCCCCCTCCAGTTCGACATCGTCGACCGGGTCATCGAGCGCTACAGCAACCCCGACGACCTGATCTACGACCCCTTCGGCGGGCTCTTCACCGTGCCCGTCCGCGCCCTGCACCTCGGCCGCCGCGGCCGGGCGGTCGAACTCAACCCCGCCTACTTCGCCGACGGCGTCAAGTACCTCCAAGCCGCCGAACGGCAAGTGCACATGCCCCGCCTTTTCGACCTCACCGCCCTCGAAGCCGACCAGGCCAGTGAGGGACGCCCGGCGTGATGCGCCTCTACCTGGGAACCCACGAGCCGAGCTGGCTGGCCCGAACCGACGTGCCGCTGTTCGTGTCCCACCGCCGGCTCGCCGGCCGCCGGCGGTTGCCCCGCGCCGTGGGGCCCTGGGCGTTGGACTCCGGGGGGTTCAGCGAGCTGTCCATGTTCGGCGCCTGGCGAACCCCCGCCCCCACCTACGTGACAGCGGTGCGCCGCTACACCACCGAGATCGGCGGACTGGTGTGGGCCGCGCCGCAGGACTGGATGTGCGAGCCGGTCATGATCGCCCGCACCGGGCTCAGCGTCGCCGACCACCAAGCCCGCACCGACGCCAGCGTCCTTGAGCTCCGCCACCAGGCCGACGACCTGCCGTGGGTCCCAGTGCTCCAGGGCTGGACCATCGACGACTACCGGCGCTGCGTCGACCTCTACGCCGCCGCCGGGATCGACCTGACCGCCGAGCCCCTGGTCGGGCTCGGCTCGGTGTGCCGCCGCCAGTCCAGCGCGGAGATCGAAGACATCGCCGCCGCTCTCGCCGCCGAAGGCATCCGGCTGCACGGCTTCGGGGTGAAGGCCCTCGGCCTCGGCCGCTACGCCCGCCACCTCGCCTCCGCCGATTCACTCGCCTGGTCCTACGCCGCCCGCCGAGCACCCGCCTTGGCCGGCCACCCCCACCGCAACTGCGCCAACTGCCTGCCCTGGGCACTGGCCTGGTACCACCGCACCCTCCGCCGAGCCGACACCCAACAACTCGCCCTCTGGGAACCAGCCCGCCAGGTTTCCCCAGGCGATCCGCCCGCGCCTACGCCGCCCGGCGGTCCTGAATTCGGCTCTACGGGCCACACAGCGCCCCATACACACGTTCGGGGGCCTGTGATCGCCGCCGGAACCACCGACATCCGGCGTTCAACCGCTGCACCCGCGCCAGCTCGGCGCGGCCGACTTCGTCGAGGTGACGACCTGTGACCCTCCAGGACCCCGCCGCGCTGATGTCCAATGGCGAGCGGGCATGGGGGCTCGCCGCCGCCCGAGGCGACCTCACGACGCCCGCTGCGGTCGACTTCGTGGCGAACATCCGATGGTCCCCATCGCTCGGCGCCGACCCCGAGCTGGCCGCCGCGATGGCCGAGGGCGACCGACGGAACCCCTCCCGAGTCCCCGACCAGAGCAGCGGCCCGCCATGGCGGGTCGACGTCAACGAGGACCCGGCCACCGCCGTGGCCCTCTCGACGCTCATTGCCTCGGCGGTCAACGACCCGTTGCCCGCCGAACCCAAGACCGAGCTCGGCTACGCCCGGCGGTTCATCCACGTCTACGGCGCCCGGCTCCGCTACGTGCCCCCGTGGCGGCAGTGGCTGGTGTGGGACGGCACCCGCTGGGCGCACGACATCGACGGCCAGGCCCAGCGGTGGATGAAGACGATCGCCCGGCGGATCACCACCGACGCCCTCGCCATCGCCGACCCCGACCGCCGCAAAGCCGCCCTGCGCGAAGCCAAGCGCGGGGAGTCCTCCGCTGGGGTCGCCGGGGCCCTCACCTTGGCCAGCACCGAACCCGAGGTCGCCATCGTGCCCGACGCCCTCGACGTCGACCCGTTCCTGCTCAACTGCGCCAACGGCACGCTCGATCTCCGGACCGGTGAGCTGCACGCCCACGACCCGGGCCAGCTGCTCACCAAGGTCACCGCCGCCGCCTACCGACCCGACCACCCCGGCACCGTGTTCCCAGGGTTCCTGGAGCGCATCCAACCCGACCCCGACATGCGCCGGTTCCTCGCCCGGTTGCTCGGCCACGCGCTCGAGGGCCGCCAAGCGGTCCACCTGCTACCGATCTTCCACGGCGACGGCGCCAACGGCAAGAGCACCCTCGTCAACGCCGTCGACGCCGCCCTCGGCGACTACGCCGCACCCGCCGATCCCGACCTGCTCTTCGCCCGCAGCTTCGACGCCCACCCCACCAGCAACGCCGACCTCTTCGGGCTCCGCCTCGCTGTCCTGCACGAAGGCGACGCCGGCCGACGCCTCGCCGAAGGCACCGTCAAACGCCTCACCGGAGGCGACGCCATCAAAGCCAGGAGGATGCGAGAGGACTTCTGGTCCTTCACCCCCAGCCACACGTTCGTGATGCTCACCAACCACCGGCCCCTGGTGAGCGGCAGCGACGAAGGCATCTGGCGCCGGCTCCGGCTTGTGCCCTTCCAGGTCGTGATCCCGCTCGCAGAACGCGACGACGACCTCGCCGCCAAACTCGGCCTCGAAGCCGACGCCATCCTCGCCTGGCTCGTGACCGGCTACCTCGACTGGCGCACCCACGGCCTTGACGAACCCGCCCCCGTGGCAGCCGCCACCGCCGCCTACAAAGCCGAATCCGACGCCCTCGGCCGCTTCCTCGACGAACGCTGCCTACTCGGCCCCCACCACCGCGCCCGCTCCAGCGACCTCTACAACACCTGGACCCGCTGGTGCACCACCGAAGGCGAAGAACCCGGCACCAACAAGGCCTTCACTACCCAGCTCCAGAACCGAGGGTTCGACACCCAACGAACCAAGGTCGGAGCCGTCTTCGTCGGCGTCGGCATCGCCACAGAGAGCGAAGGGTGACGGGTGTGACGGGTCCACAGCTTTGCGCCCCACACGCGCGAGACCGAACCTCCAAACCCGTCACACCCGTCACCCCACCCCGGTGGCGTCGATTGCCCCGACTTCGTGAAAGGACGTGCCGGGCATGACGAAGTCTCAAGGTGTCGACACGTTCGCGCCCAAGGTGACGGAGCGGCTGTGGTCTCCCAACGACGTGAGCGACTTTCTGGGCGTACCCGTCGCAACGCTCCAGCGATGGCGATACCTCAGGCAAGGTCCGCCGACATTCAAGGTCGGTCGCCATGTTCGCTACGCCCCCGAGGATGTTCGTCAGTGGCTCCTGCGTCAGCGCCAGGATGGCGGTCCCTGATGGCCAGCATCGAGCCATACCGCTGGAAGCTCTGTCGGGACTGTGAGTCGTCCGGCCGGCAGCGGCCCGGTGATGACGAGTGCGGCTGCAAGGTTCTCGCCTGGCGCGCTCGATGGCGGAATCCAGCGGGCGCTCAACGGTCGAAGGTCTTCACACGGAAGGTCGATGCCAGGGCCTACGCCGCATCCGTCGAGACATCGAAGAGCCAGGGCCTCTACGTCGACCCGGCGTTGAGCCGCCAGACGTTCGAGCGGTTCGTGGTCGACGACTGGCGGCCCGCCCAGGAGTGGAAGGACACGACCGCAGAGTCGTGGCCCGGTGTATGGGCTCGTCTCGTGCCACACCTCGGCAGCTATCAACTCGGGCGCATTGACCAGCTCGTGCTGAAGGGAGTCCGACGCGAGCTCAGCAAGCGCTACGCCCGCAACACCGTGAAGCTCACGATGGCGTGGGCTGCGATCATCCTGCGTGCTGCCGTCGCTGCGGGGCGCATCGGACGGGATCCAACGGCGGGACTCCGAGCACCCAAGGCCCGGGCCGGCGACCCGACAGGTCAGGTCCGTCCTGAGGACGTACCCACGCGAGCCGAGGCATTGGCCATCCTCACCTCCACGCCGGCACCATTCAGGGCCGCGGTGGCGCTGGGCATGGCCGGCCTGCGTGTCGGCGAGGTCCTCGGCATGTCTGACGACCGGATCAACGTCGCCGACCGGCGACTGACGATCGACCGGCAGCGCCAACGCATCGCCGGGCGAATGGTCTTCACAACGCCCAAGGCCGAGAAGGTACGGACCATCGTCGTGCCCGAGTTCGTGGTCGTCGAGCTGCGCCGCCACGTCGACGAGTACCCCGCCGGGCTGCTGTTCCGAGGGCGCCGAGGCGCCGACCTGCGCCGCGACCAGTTCTACGACAGCGCATGGAAGCCCGCCCTCCTGGGGGCCGGCATGTGCGCCGGGTGCCGAGCTGACGGACGCACCCGGCCACGACGAGACGACGGCTGCACGTGCCAGGCGCTGAGCTTCAAGTTCCACAGCCTCCGCCACTGGTGCGCATCGACGCTTCTCGCCGAAGGAGCATCCCTCACGGCAGTCGCCGGGCACCTAGGCGACACCGTCGAGACCGTCGCCAAGGTCTACGTCCACTGGCTCCGCGACGACCGCTCGATCTCGGCTGACGTGCTAGACCGAGTGATCCCGGTGCAGAAGTGACCAGCGATCGGATGACCGCTGCATCCCGAACACTGCCTGCCTGAACGTCTTCGGACGCTGGTGGCTGTTGACCTGGGCACCCCATCCAGGGCCGGATAGGACCGGACGACAGCGGCAGCGTCGGATCGCGCGATGCTCGCGCGATCCGACGATCGAAGCCCCGGCTTCCTCAGTTGCTCTGTACTCCATGCGGCGCATGGCACGCTGATGCGGTGACAGATGCACAGGTGGAACTGACCGCGATAGAGAAGGCAGAGCGCCGCGTCATCGCACGTTCTGGGCTCTTCCTCACCGGCGGGCCCAAGGATGAGCGGCCAGGCGCGATTCTGACTGCTTTCGCGGCGACACTCAGAGATGACCCTCGGGTACGGGCGGTGAAGTCACCCACCATCGACGATCAGTGGTCCGATCGTCCGGTCTTTTGGCCTACATCTACTGACGTTCACGATCAGAGGGTTCTAGATGGATCTGATCGTTTCTACGGTGTTCAATGGTCGCAGCCAATCGAATTCACGGTATATGTCCCGGCCAAGAATCAGCCGCTGTACGGATTGGAGGAAGCCGCTCCCACTGAAACCTACGAAGTAAGTTGGGATGGCGTAACCGCTATTGTTGCATGGGAGCAAAATACCGATCCTACAGCTCTCACTGGCGGTCAGGTAGTAGAGCAAATCCTACGCGATGGGGCACGGGAAATGGGCAGACCTCTCTATGTGCAGGCGTGCAACCCGGGGTGCACCTTCTTGTTTGTCCATACTGATTTCGTTGGTCGCGAGAAGGAGGGAGTGGATGTACTTCGTGCTGGAAGTCGCAGTATGCCGGCCGACTATGTTGCCTTTGAATTCGAACCCTCGACATCCGTAAGAGAGGTAGCAACAATCCTCTATTGGCACTTGCGATCGGAGATGTTCGACTTCGCCGAAGTTAAGAATGTTGGTCAAAGAATCTTTGAAGTTGAAACGTTTGCTCGACACAGGCTCGACATTCTTTTTGGCTATTACCAGGCTGCCGCGGAGGTCGCGGTGCTTCCCTGGCGAGAGCGTTTTCGCGCGCGGTACCAGATGAAGGGTTGGCGAAAGCGCGCGCGATACGAAGTCGCCTTGTTGTGGCGCTCGATTTCGACTCTAGAGAGGCTTTTGCGTATGTTCGGTCAGCGACTGACCGACCAACGTGACTGGCGCTCGGTGTTCGCGCTTGAGGACGTCTTCAAACACGACCTTGCTGAGTTGGGAGCGATCGAGTCACTCAACCTGTCCATACTTCAGCAAGGAACACAACATGCCTCGGACCGGCTCGACAACCGCTCTGTAGCGGGAGCGACGGTGTGGGGGGCTATGGCCGGCGGCGTAGTGGGGGCGGGCTTAGGCGGGCTCTTCTGAGGAATCGGCGGGCACCAGATTAGAGGTCGCTCCGCGAGCGGTCTTCAGGACCGGGCCAGGGCGTGGCGTTGGCCGGAGTGCCGGCCGGGCCGTCAGGCAGAGGCCGGCGGCGACGGCCAGGCGACGGCGCAGCCGGCGCCCTTGATCTACTAGAGGCCAATTCGGCAACGACTGGGTCCATGGGGCTCCGGAGGCCGCTGGAGCTGAGCGTGAGCAGCCTGCTCCGAGCCGACCGATCTGTCCCTGCCAAAGCGCTCGATCGGGTGATTCCAGTGGCAGAAATGTGTCAAGACGCCGACTCCGGGCGACCGTGAACGGAGTTTGCCCAGCTCAGGCCGGGTGTGTGACGGTGAGCCGGCTTGTAAGCGGGGTTCTGTCCGGCGGTGCCCGGGGGCGCCGCCTGGGTGGCCATCCATCTGTGCGGCCTACCTGGGGAGATCGACCGGGCAGGTCCTCCCACGCTTGGCCTTGCTCCGGGTGGAGGTTGCCGAGCCGCCGGGGTCGCCCCCGACGCTGGTGCGCTCTTACCGCACCGTTTCACCCTCACCTGTGCGAGTCGCCGACCGAAGCCGGTGACCCGCCATCGGCGGTCTGCTCTCTGTTGCCCTGATCGACAAGTCACCTCGTCCTGGCTCTCGCCAGCACCCTTGCCCTATGGAGCCCCGACTTTCCTCGACGCCGTCAGGCGACGCCGCGGCCACCGGTCCGACTCACCGTCACCAGACGACGATACCGCCCGTCAGGCCGGCTCCAGGAACAGCTGGAACTCGAAGCTGCCCTCGTCGGCGACCGAGACGACGAAGCCGCCCGTGGGCGGGCTGATCTCGTAGTCGGCCAGCACGATGGGCGAGCTGCCGACGATGGCGATCACGCCCTCCCGCAGGTCGGCCTGCAGCTCGATCGTGACCGGGTTGGTGACGCCGTGCAGGGTGAGCTCGCCGGGCGCCGAGAACGTCAGCTGGTCGCCCGTCACCGAGTCCGCCGGCAGCGCCACCGGGTCGGAGAGCACGAAGCCGGCCGTCGGGAAGGCGTCGGTCTCCAGGCCCCGGCCCTTCAGCTGGTTGTCGCGCCGGTCGTCGCTGCTGGTCAGCGTGGTCATGTCGACCTCGAACGACGCCTCGGTCACCTGGCCGTCGGCGATCGCGACGGTGCCGGTCACGTCCGACGTGCGGCCGGCCGCGGTCTGCGCGCCGATGCCGCCGCCCAGCTCCTCGTCGATCCGGTAGCCGGCGAAGGTGCTGGTCTCCTCGGTCTCGCCGACGTCGGAGGTCACCTGCCAGGTGCCGGTGATGTCCTCGATCGACGCGGCGTCGAGGCCCTCGTCGTCGAGCGTCTGGCCAGCGTCGGTGATGTCGGCCTCCTCGGGTGCGTCGTCGCGCAGGTACAGGAACGCACCGACGCCGATCCCGACCACGAGCAGCAGTCCGAACACGACCAGCAACACACCTCGTCGGGGGCTGCGGAACATCGCCATCTACCTCTCCTCGTCGATCGGTCGATCACTACTACGGCCACGCCCGGCGAGCGGTTTTTCGTCTGATCAGAACCTGATGGCGCTCAGCTCGGGGAACCAGCCGGCGGCGCGGTCGCAGGCGTCCTTCCAGCGCTCCCGGTCGAGCGGCTCGCCCGGCTCCACCACGGCCCGCGGGTGCCACGTGGCGGCCACGTCGTCCCACCCCGCCCAGGTGCCGGTGGCGAGCCCTGCCAGGAAGGCCGCGCCCCGGGTGGTGGCCTCCCGCTCGGGCGACAGCTCGAGGGGGCGCTGGGTCGCATCGGCGAGCGCCTGCACGAACGTGGGGTTGTCGCTCATCCCGCCGTCGACGCGCAACGTGGCGATCGACCGGCCCGTGTCGGCCTCGGCGGCTTCGAGCAGGTCGGCGCCGGTCTGCGCGACCCCCTCGAGCACGGCCCGCACCAGATGGGGACGTCCGGTGCCTCGGGTGACGCCCAGCAGGGTGCCGCGGGCGCCGTAGTCCCACCGAGGGGTGCCGAAGCCGAGGAGCGCCGGGACGAACACCACGCCCTCGCTGTCCTGGCAGGCGGCGGCGATCTCGTGCGACTGGGCGGCGGTGTCGATCACGCCCAGGTCGTCGCGCAGCCACTCGACGTTCGTGCCGGCCGCGAGGGCTATGGCCTCGACGCCGTACACAGGCTTCCCGTCGCGGCGCCAGGCGACGATCGGGAAGCAGCCGGCCGGGCCCTGGCGGGCGAACGGCGGGTGGTCGTCGCCCACGCAGACGTCGAGCATGGCGCCGGTGCCGAACGTGACCTTCGTGTCGCCCGGCCGGACGCAGCCCTGCCCCACGAGCGACGCCTGCTGGTCGCCCACCAGGGCGGCCAACGGCGGCGACCCGTCGAGCACCCGCGCCTCACCGAACACACCGGTCGAGTCGACGATGGTGGGCAGCGCCGACCGGGGGATGCGCAGCTTGTCGAGCACGGCGTCGTCCCAGCCGACGTGGTCGCTGTCGATCAGGCCCGTGACCGCGGCGTTGGAGAGGTCGGTGGCGTGGACCGTGCCGCCGGACAGGTGCCAGGCGATCCACGTGTCGACGGTGCCGAGGCAGAGGTCCCGGGAGCGGTCGGGGTCGGCGTCGTCGAGGAGCTGGGCGTACTTGGTGGCGGACTGGTTGGGCGCCAGCTTCAGGCCCTCGCCCTGCAGCACCAGGCAGGTGCCGACGGTCCGCAGGTCCTGCCAGCCGATGCCCGGGCCGACCGGCTCGCCGGTGGCGCGGTCCCAGGCGACGGTCGAGGCCCGCTGGTTGGCGATGCCGACCGCGGCGACGGGACCGCCCTCGGCCAGCGCCGCCGCCGCGACGTCGAGCGCGGCGTCGGCCATGGCCACGGCGTCGAACTCCACCAGCCCGGGCGCCGGGGTCGACGGCAGCACCTCCCGGTAGGACACGGCGGCGACGGTGGCGTCGGGCCGCACGACGGCTCCCCGCACGCCCGACGTGCCCACGTCGACGACCAAGATCGAACCGCTCACCGGGGGAGTCTGCCCCATCTCAGCCGGCGGGCGCGGTGTCGCCGGCGGCGGGGCCGGCCACCACCACGACGTAGCCCTCGGGACCCCGGAGCCAGACCTCCCGCTGCCCCGAGCTCGGGTTCAGCAGGGGGCCATCGAGGACGACCGCCTGCGTCGCGGCGACGTTGCGGAGCACGGCGCCGAAGTCGTCGGTGGCGAACCACAGCAGGATCCCGTTGCCCCGGGACGGATCGCCGGGGTCGCCGAGGTGGGGGTGCTCGTCGGCCTCCCACTGGTGGAGCTGGGCGACCAGCTCGCCGTCGTCGAGCAGCATCTCGTACTCGGTGCCGCCGTGGCCCGACACGAGGCCGAGCACGTCCTGGAACCAGCGGGAGCCGGCCTCGACGTCGGTCAGCACGACCAGCGGTTGCGGCTTCATCACGTCACGACCTCACGACCTCACGACCTCATGACCTCACGACCAGCCCGGGACCGGGCCCCAGGGGGAGGGCAGGCCGAGCTTGCCGGGGTTGAGGATGCCGTGGGGGTCGAGGGCCTGCTTGGCCGCCACGAGCACGTCGAAGGCGCCGCCCAGGGCCTCGGTCATGAAGCGGGCCCGGTTCAGCCCGATGCCGTGGTGGTGGCTGAGGGCACCGCCGTTGGCCAGCACCGTCCGCTGCCCCACATCCCACAGCGCCCGGTAGTACTCGTCGCGCGCCGCCGGGTCCTCGACCTGGCCGGCGAAGGTGAAGTAGACGCAGCCGCCCGACGTGTAGCTGTGCGACTGGTGGGCCGAGGCGGCGATGGTGCCCTCGACCGCCAGTAGCGCGTCGACCGTGGCCCGGTAGATGCGGGGGAGTGCGGCCCACGTCGCCGACACCTCCATCGTGTCGACCGTGAAGCCCCGGCTGATCAGGGCCTCCAGGGCGGCGACGTCGTTGCGGCGCTCCAGCCAGTGCTCCATGTGCTCGGCGGGGGCGGGCTCGGCGTCCTTCAGCTCCTCGGCCGCGATGGCCATGGTGGCGTCGACCAGCGTCGGGTCGCCCTCGTCGAGCACCAGCAGCAGGGCCTGGTCGTCGGGCGTGTGGTAGGTCCGCTGCGACTCGACCGGGTCGTACAGCCGCAGCGCCGCCGGTGTGGCGCCCCGCTGGACGATGCGGCGGAGGGCGTCGAGGCCCGTCTCGAACCCGTCGACCAGCCAGGCCCCCGACCGCTCCACGTGCGGCGCCGGGTGGAGCCGCAGCCGGGCACCGCAGATGATCCCGAGGGTGCCCTCGCTGCCCACGAACAGCTGGTTGAGGTCCGGTCCGGCAGCGGCCCGGGGCGCGCCGCCGGTGTGGATCACCCGCCCGTCGGCGAGGGCGACGTCGAGGCCCTCCACCATGTCCTCGATCTTCCCGTAGCGGGTCGACAGCTGGCCCGCCGAGCGGCACGCCAGCCAGCCACCCACGGTCGACAGCGCCACCGACTGCGGCCAGTGGCCCAGCGTGACGCCGTGGTCGGCCCGCAGCGAGGCCTCCAGGTGGTCGCCGAAGGTGCCGGGGGCGACGTCGAGCAGGAGCGACGTGGCGTCGACGTCGACGATGCCGGCGAGGCCCGTCATGTCGAGCACGACCCCGCCGTAGAGCGGCACGGACGCCCCGCACACCCCGCTGCGGCCGGCGGCGGCGGTGACCGGGACGCGGGCCTCGTCGCAGATGGCGAGCACCGCGGCCACCTCGTCGGTGCTGCCGGGCCGGGCGACGGCGGCGGCGAGCCCCGCGACCTGGCCCGTGGAGGCCCAGCTCATCGCCAGCGGCCACCAGTCGCGGCTCGCCTCGGCCCGCACCGCGGCGTCGACCTCCACCGAGGCGCAGGCGCCCCGCAGCCGCTCGAGCACGTCGTCCGGCACGTCGACCGGCTTCACGTCCAGCCGGGACGTCGCAGCCGCCGCCCCGCCGGCCAGGTCGATCGGTGGGGTGGGCGCCCCCGGACCGAGGGGCGGGAGCGGATGGATGGCGGTCATCGGGACCTCGGCTCGGTTCGGTCGGCTCGGCTGGTCGGCTGGTCGGGCGCTAGGGAGCGACGGGCTGGCGCTCTCTGTCGGCTGCCTGACGGTACGTCGCCACCTGGCGGGCGCGCTCGTCGTCGGTCCAGCCCAGCTCCTCGCCGACCAGCTCGGCCACGTCCTCGGCGGCCGCGGCGGTGGCGTCGCGGTTCAGCAGGCGGGCCCGCGTGCGTCGCGACAGCACGTCGTCGAGCGTGGTCGCCATCTCGTAGCGCACGGCGTACACCGCCTCGGCTCGCCGGTAGGGGAGGCCCGCCACCAGCGGCCCGGCCAGCCCCGGGTCGGCGTCGAGCATGGCGTGGAGCACCCGGGCCTCGTTGCCGTAGCGCCCGGCGAGGTGGGCGTCGTGGTCACGCTCGTCCTCCCAGCCGTCGGCCCCCCGCAGCTGCAGGTTGGCGGTGCGGCCCCGGCGCAGCAGCGGCTGGGGCGACCGGTCGCGCAGGCGCTCGACGACGGCGTCGACCGTGTCCTGCGCCATCTCCCGGTAGGTGGTGAGCTTGCCGCCCGTCACCGTCACGACCCCGCTCGTCGACGTCGCCACCCGGTGCCGGCGCGACAGGTCGGCGGTGCGGCCGCTCGTCGCCTCGCGCACCAACGGCCGCAGGCCTGCCCACGTGCCCAGCACGTCGGCGCGGTCGAGCGGCGTGCGCAGGGCGCTGTTGAGGGCGTCGAGCAGGTAGGCGATGTCGTCCTCGGTGCACTGCGGGTCGTCGACGGGGCCGTCGTAGTCGGTGTCGGTGGTGCCGACGTAGGTGAAGCCGTCGGGGCCGATCTTGCCGTCGGGCCCCTCCCACGGCACCACGAAGATCGACCGCTTGTCCTTCCGCACGGGGAGGACGGCGGCGATGTCGTTGCGCACCTTGTCCCACGGCACGGTGATGTGGATGCCCTTGGCGGGGCGGATGCTCTGGGGGTGGGTGCCCTCGTCGTAGGCCCGCACGTCGTCGGCCCACACACCGGCGGCGTTGACGACCACCCGGGCCTTCACCTCGAACTGCCGTCCGTCGGCCTCCACCAGGGCGCCCGTCACCCGGTCGCCGTCCTTGCGGAAGCCGTCGACCCGGGCGTGGTTGACGACGACGGCGCCGTGGTCGAGCGCCGCGGTGCGCAGGATGGCGAGGGTGAGGCGGGCGTCGTCTGTCTGGGCGTCGTAGTAGAGGTAGGCCCAGGCCAGGCGCTCGTCGAGGGTGGGCATGTGGCTCAGCGCCTGGTCGCGCTTGAGCCGCTTGTGCACCTTGCCGATGCGCAGGCCGCCGGTGAGGTCGTACAGCCACATGGCCGAGCCGAGGGCCCGGGCGACCTGCTTGGGGATGATCCCGTCGCGCCCGGAGAACACGGGGATCAGGAACGGCAGCACGTGGACCAGGTGGGGGGCGTTGCGCAGCAGCCGTTGGCGCTCACGCAGGGCCTGGTAGACGAGCCGGATGTCGCCGTTCTGCAGGTAGCGGAGCCCGCCGTGCACGAGCTTGGACGACTTGGAGGACGTCCCGGAGGCGAAGTCGTCGCGCTCGACCAGGGCGGTGCGCAGGCCCCGGGAGGCGGCGTCGAGGGCCACGCCCGCACCGGTGATCCCGCCGCCGACGACGAGCACGTCGTAGGTGCCCGCCTCGATCCGGGCGAGGTTCGCGCTGCGGTCGAAGGTTCCGAGAGACATGGGGGAGGCCTCCGCTGGCGTTGACTGGGTCCAGAGTAAGATCCAATCAACAATCGTTGTGAACTAACAATTGGAGTGGATACAGTGCCGCCGTGCGCTCACCGACCGAGCTGACGGAGATCTTCCGGGCGAGGGGGCTGAAGGTCACGCCCCAGCGCCAGGCGATCTTTCGCGCTCTCCACACATCGAGCGTCCACCCTACGGCCGACACGGTGTTCGACACCGTACGGTCGGAGATGCCGACGATCTCGCTGCGCACGGTCTACCAGACGCTCAACGACCTGAAGTCGATGGGGGAGCTCACCTCCGTCGACCTCGGCACCGGCTCCGCCCGCTTCGACCCCAACACCCGTCCCCACCACCACCTGGTGTGCGTGGCCTGCGGACTGGTCGACGACCTCCACGCCGAGTTTCCCGGCGTGACCATCCCGGTGGAGAACGACCTCGGTTTCGAGGTCGCCGCCACAGAGATCGTCTTCCGTGGACGCTGCCGCGACTGCGCGGCCGCCGGCCACGGCGACGAACCGGACGTAACCGCGTCCCCAGCCAACACCACTCAATGAGGAGGCAAGTCGTTGTCAGACCTGAAGGGCAGCAAGACCCAAGAGAACCTGAAGGAAGCGTTCGCCGGCGAGAGCCAGGCCAACCGCCGGTACCTCTACTTCGCCCAGAAGGCCGATGTCGAGGGCTACCCGGATGTCGCGGCGCTGTTCCGTTCCGTCGCCGAAGGTGAGACCGGGCACGCGTTCGGCCACTTCGACTTCCTCGCCGAGGTCGGCGACCCGGTGACCGACGAGGCCGTCGGCCCCACCGAGGACAACCTCCGCTCGGCGATCGCCGGCGAGACCTACGAGTACACCGAGATGTACCCCGGTTTCGCCCGCACCGCCCGCGACGAGGGCTTCGACGAGATCGCCGAGTGGCTCGAGACCTTGGCCCGCGCCGAGAAGAGCCACGCCGGCCGCTTCACCAAGGGCCTCGACGAGCTCTCCTGAACCGATCGGTAGCGAGAGCGGGCCCCGGCGGGCACAACTGCCGGGGCCCGTTCTCGTCCGTACGAAAGCGGCGCGATGACCACCACCTACGACCCGTTCCATCCGAAGTACTTCGTCGAGTCGGATCTCCGCGAGGAGATGAACCGGGTCTACGACCTGTGCCACGGCTGCCGGCTGTGCTTCAAGTTCTGCACCGCGTTCCCCACGCTGTTCGACGCCATCGACCGGCACGACGACCAGGACTCCGCCAAGCTCACCACCGGGGAGCAGGACCAGGTCGTCGACGAGTGCTTCAACTGCAAGCTCTGCTACGTCAACTGCCCCTACGTCCCGGGCCAGCACGAGTGGGAGCTCGACTTCCCCCGGCTGATGCTGCGCGCCGAGCAGGTGCTGCACGAGAGCCGTCCCCGCTCGCTGCACACCCGGATGACCGACCAGGCGCTGGGGCGGACCGACCTGGCCGGTCGCGTGAACACCAGGCTGGCGCCGCTGGTCAACAAGGTGGTCACGTCGCCGGGCTCCGCCGGGCGGAAGGTGCTGGAGAAGGTCACCGGCATCGCCAGCCAGCGGGTGTTGCCCCCGTACGCCCGCCAGCGGTTCTCCACGTGGTGGAAGAAGCGGTCGGCGCTGCGCTTCGGGAGTGCCGCTCGTCAGGGTCGGGTGGTGCTGTTCCCCACCTGCATGGTCGAGTACCAGGCGCCCGAGGTGGGCCGTGACCTGGTGCGGGTGCTGGAGCACAACAAGGTCGAGTGCTCACTGCCGCAGGGCGAGGTGTGCTGCGGTGCGCCGTGGCTGCACTCGGGCGACGTCGACAACTTCCGCCGCCACGCCCGCACCAACGTGAAGGTGCTGGCCGACGCGGTGCGCTCAGCGCAGGCCGAGGGCGACGACCCGGCCATCGTCGTGCCCCAGCCGACGTGCAGCTACGTGCTCAAGTTCGACTACCGGTCGTACCTGGGCGACGACGCCGACGCGTCGCTGGTCGCCGACCACACCTACGACGCCGCCGAGTACCTGATGAAGGTGCACAAGGCCGAGGACACATCGCTCTCCGTGGAGTTCCCCGGTCCGGTGCCGGAGACCGTCACGTACCACGCCCCCTGCCACCTGCGGGCGCAGAACATCGGGCTCCGCAGCCGTGACCTGCTCAAGCTCACCGGCGCCAAGATCGCCGTGGTGGCCGAGTGCTCCGGCATCGACGGTACGTGGGGCTACCGCGACCAGAACTACGAGGCGTCCCGCAAGGTGGCGCGGAAGATGGCCAAGGCGATCGAGCGCCACGACGGCGAGGTCGTCGCCGGCGACTGCCATCTCGCCAACGGCGGCATCGTGCAGGAGACCGGCCGCCAACCCGTCCACCCCGTGTCGCTTCTGGCCCGGGCGTACGGCATCCCCGAGGAGTAGGAAGACCAATCCCATGCCCAAGTTGACCCTGGACGACATCAGCGACCTCCGGGCCTACGAGCGCGAGCGCGACGAGTTCCGGCGGTCGGTCATCGCCCTGAAGCGGCTGCGGCGTGTGCCGCTCGGCGACTTCCTCACGCTCGTCTTCGAGAACACCCAGACCATCCGGTTCCAGATCCAGGAGATGGCGCGGGCCGAGAAGCTGCTCAGCGACGCCGCGATCGAGACGGAGCTGGGCATCTACAACCCGCTGATCCCCAGCCCGGGGCAGCTGTGCGCCACGCTGTTCGTCGAGCTGACCTCCAAGGAGGCGCTCATGGAGTGGCTCCCCAAGCTGGTCGGCATCGAGAAGGCCGTGGCGCTGCGGCTGTCGGACGGTTCGCTGGTGCCCGCCGTCGTCGACGAGGACCACGAGCGCCAGCTCACCCGCGAGGAGATCACGGCTTCGGTGCACTACGTGCGCTGGGACCTCACCCCTGACCAGGTCGAACGCTTCGCGGCGGGGCCCGTCGAGCTGGTCGTCGACCACCCCGACCTCCAGTTGGCGACCCCGTTGAGCCCCGAGAGAGCGGCCGAACTGCTCGACGATCTCCGCAACGGAGGATGATCGTCGGACGACACTGCGCGATGTCGTGTCCTCACGCGTAGTGCAGCCGACACTGGACGTGCGGACATCCTGCTCACAGCGGCTGCATCCGAGGCGCGAATGGACCATCAGTCCTTGCGATGACGAGGTCATGGTGCGAAGATCGGTCGCCTCACTCGCCGGGGACACTGTCTCGGTCAGAACCCCAGGCCCAATGCGGCGAACGAACACCTATTCCACAGGAAGACCCCCCAACATGAAGCAGTCCTGGCGCCAGCAGGCGGCCTGCCGCGGGCTCGATCCCGCGATCTTCTACCCGGCGTCCGATGACGACGACGACAGCGATGTCGCCAAGGATGTATGTGCGGAGTGCACCGTACGTGAGGCCTGTCTCGAGTTCGCGCTGGCCGTCCGGGAGAAGCAGGGCATCTGGGGAGGCGCCACCGAGCGCGACCGTCGGCGTATCGTGCGCCAACGGCGTCGCGCGTCCTAGCGTTCCAGACGAGCGACCAGCGCAGAGGACACCCCTGCGACGGCGACGACGGGAGAGCTGATGCGGTTGGACGAGGCGGGCGGATGGCCGGGCGTCCTCGGGATCCTGAGCAGCGGACGTGACCTCACCTTCGAGGAGGCACGGGCTGCGATGGCCGAGATCCTCGCGGGAAGCGCGACCTCTGCCCAGATCGCCGGGTTCATCGTCGCCCTGCGGATGAAGGGCGAGACGGTCGACGAGCTGCGCGGCCTGGTCGACGCCATGCTGGCCGAGGCCGACCGGGTGACCCTCGACGTGGACGGGCCGGTGGTCGACATCGTCGGCACCGGCGGCGACCGGGCCCACACCATCAACGTCTCCACCCTGTCGGCGCTGGTCGTCGCAGGTGCGGGCGGGCGCGTGTGCAAGCACGGCAACCGGGCGGCCTCGTCGTCGACCGGGTCGGCCGACCTGCTCGAGGCCCTGGGCGTGCGGATCGACTGCGGCCCGGCCGAGGTGGCGCGCTGCGTCACCGATGCGGGCATCGGCTTCTGCTTCGCGCCCCGGTTCCACCCGGCCATGCGCCATGTCGGGCCGACCCGGGGCGAGCTGGGCATCCCGACGGCGTTCAACATCCTGGGCCCGCTGGCGAACCCCGCGGGCGTGGGCCGGCTGATGATCGGCGTGGCCGACGCGGCGATGGCCGAGCGCATGGTCGGCGTGCTGGCGGCACGCGACTGCGAGCGGGCGCTGGTGGTGCACGGCGACGACGGGCTCGACGAGCTGACCCTGTCGACCACGTCGACGGTGGTCGAGCTGCGCGAAGGCAAGGTGGAGACCTACAGCATCGACCCGACCGACCTGGGCTTGGCGCGTGCGCCGTCGTCCGAGCTGACCGGCGGGAAGCCGGAGCTGAACGCCGAACTGGCCCGGCGCGTGCTGGCCGGGGAGCCGGGGCCTCGGCGCGACGTGATCACGCTCAACGCCGCCGCCGGGCTCCTGACGGCGGGCATCGTCGACGACCTGGAGGCGGGCGTGGAAGTGGCCCGGGCCGCCATCGACGGCGGGCACGCGCAGGCCGCGCTCGACCGGTTGGTGACGGCGTCGAACGCCGAGACCGAGTGATCTCGACGAGATCGGCGGAGACGCTCATGACAACTGGTCGCCGAATCGTCTTGACCGGGGATAATCCGCGCTCTTGGATAGTGGCGTGACAAATGTCTCGGAGCCGGTGGGCGATCCGACACGCAACCGCCTGCTGGCCGCGGCGTGTGAGGTCTTCGCCGAAAAGGGTTACGACCGGGCCGGCGTCCAGGAGATCGCCCGGCGGGCGGGCTTCACCACGGGTGCCATCTACGGCCGGTTCCGTGGCAAGGCCGACCTGCTGCTGGCGGCGATCAGCGAGCAGTCGCACGACGAGTTCGACGAGCTGTTCGCCGAGTACCGCCGCAACGCCGCCGAGGGCCGGGCCACCGACGTGCTGGCCACGGTGGGCTCGCACCTCGTGACCGACGAGTTCGACAACGGCCAGGCGCTGCTGCTGGAGGCGTTCGTCGCCGCCCGGCGTGAGCCCGAGCTGGCCGACATGCTGCGCCGGATGGTGGACGAGCAGGCGCGTGACCTCATGCTGCTGACCGACGCCGCCAAGCGCGCCGGGCACCTCGACGAGGGGCTCGACTCGTTCTCGGTGGGGCGGTTCTGCCATGCCCTCGGCCTCGGCTTCCTGCTGTTCGGAGCGCTGGACCTGGAGCGGCCCGACCCGGCGCCGTGGGAGCAGCTCATCGGTCGCCTCATCGAAGCGGTGGGGCCTCAGGGGACGCCGTCGGTGCCGGCCACGACGGCAGCCCCGGTAGACGGCTCGTGAACACGCCGTCGACCTCCGCCAGTCGCACCCGCCCGGCGTAGCGCTCGAGCCACGCCGCCACGTAGCCCACCTCGTCGGCCAGCTCGCGGGGGAGCGGGGCGCCGAGGGGCGGCACCTCGACGTCGTCGAGGGCCGAGGGTTCGGGCCACGTGCGCACCAGCCGGCCCCGGGACAGCTCGGCGCCGCTCCCGTCGGGTAGCTCCACCACGATCCGGCCGGCTCGGCGGAGGCTGTCGAGGCGCCGCTGCCGGCGGAGAGCGCCGGCGAGGGCTGCGGCCCGGTCGCGGACGACCGTGGCCTCCGTGTAGCGCTCCTCGGCGGCCAGGCGATCGACGCGCTGGCGCAACGGGTCGAGCAGGAGGTCCGGCCGCTCGGTCAGTCCGACGATCACCTGCTCGACCAGCTGCTGGTACGTCCGCTCGTCGACCTCGCCGGCGCTGGCCCGCAACGGCACGACCGTCTCGATCGCGTCGATCACGGCGCGGGCCTCGCCGGTGGAGGGGAGCGGGCCCAGGTAGTGGGCGCCGTCGCTGCTCGCCGTGCGGGCGACGGTCAACCGGGGGTGCCGCTCGTCGGTGAGCTTCACGTAGCGGTAGGAACGCCAGCGGGTGCGCGGCCGGTCGTAGCGGGGCGACAGGCTGTGCCGCAGCCGCGCCTCGAGCACGCCGGCTTCCAGCGACGACGTGCACCGGCGGTGCTCGACCGTGTGCAGCTCGCGGAGCAGCGGTCCTATGCGCCGGCCGTCGTCGCTGGAGAAGTACGACCGCACCTGGCTGCGCAAGTCGCTCGCCCGACCCACGTGGAGGGGACGGCCCTGGGCGTCACGGAAGACGAAGACCCCCGGAGCCCGCGGCAGCCGGGTGGTGAGCCGCAGCTTCCCCGCCTGCGGGTGGGCGGCCATCTTGGGGAGCGCCAGCAGGTCGTCGAGGGCGCTGACGCCGAACGCCGCGGCCCGTTCGAGCAGCACGTGGAGCAGGTCGGCGGTGGCGAGGGCGTCGTCGAGCGCCCGGTGCGAGGGCTGGTGCGACAGGCCGAAGCGCTCTGCCAGGGTGCCGAGCTTGCAGTTGTCGACCTCCTCCCGCAGCAGCCGGCGGGCCAGGGCCACCGTGTCGACCTGCCGCAGGGCGATGTGCGGACGTTCGTCGCCGTGGAGCGCGGCGTCGAGGAACGACACGTCGAAGCGCAGGTTGTGGCCCACCAGCACCGCGTCGCCGACGAACTCGACCAGGGTGGGCAGCACGGCCTCCAACGGCGGTGCCGGCAGCAGCATCGCCTCGGTGATGCCGGTGAGCAGGGTGATCGTGGGCGGGATGGTCACCCCGGGGTTGACCAGCGTCTGGAACGTGCCCAGATGCTCGCCGCCGCGCATCTTCACCGCGCCGATCTCGGTGATGGAGTTGCTGCCCGGGGAGCCGCCGGTGGTCTCGAGGTCGACGACGCAGAACGTGACACGGTGCAACGGCGTGTCGAGGTCGTCGAAGCTGCGCTGCAGGGTGCCGCTCACGGCGACCGAGCGTAGCGCACGCATGTTCGTGTGCGAACACGGGTTCGTGACGTTCGTGGCAGTAGGCTACGGTGCGTGACGACGCGCTATCGCTGCTCGGCTTGCGGCAACCTCACGCGCTTCGACGTTGTGGCGGTGCGCAAGACGCGTGCCTACCACCACTTCTCGGTGGGTGGCGAGCTGCAGGTCGAGGACGAGGTGGTGGTGGACGAGACGGTCGAGGAGGTGAGCTGTCGCTGGTGTGGCAGCGGCTCCGCGGTCGAGACGATCTCGAACGGTGAGGCGGCGGCCGATCCGGCGGAGGCGACCTGAGCGACGCTGCTGGTGCCGTGCGCCCAGCGGTCGAGGCCGCTCTCACCGTCGCCCGCGACGGGCTGACGGCTGACCCGCGTGTCCTGCCCCCACCAGGTCTCCAGCGCTACCTGAGCTTCACCAAGCTGTCGGCTCCTGCGCTGCGGGCCATCGCCCGCGTGGTCGACACCGACGACCAGTTCCGGGCCCGCGTGGCCGAGGCTGTCGACGAGTCGACGGTCGGTCGTGCCGGGATGCTGTGGCTGACGCGACCCGACGGCTGGGCCGACGAGGTGGCCAGCCTCGAAGCCGAGGACGCCGCACAGGCCGCGGCCAGCGCCGACGTGCGCGGCGAGCGCGATGCCCGGCGACGGCTGGCGGCCGCGCAGTCGGCGGCGGAGCGGGCGAGCTCGGCCGCGCAGGCCGCCACCGCCAAGCTCGACCGGATGCGGGTGGAGCTGGCCGCCGAGCGGGCCCGTCGGGCGGCGGCCGAGCAGCAGGTGGGGGAGCTCGAAGGGAAGCTGGCCGAGGCGGGCGATGCCAGGGCCGCGGCGCTGCATCAGGTGCACGAGGCGCAGGCGCGCATGGCGGCGCTCACCGCCGAGGCGGACGCGGCGCGGGCGGCGGTGCAGGTACGGGGCGAGTCGCCGGGGGTGGCGGACGTGCCCTCGGCCGAGCTGCTGCGCTTCCGCGACGCGGTCCACGCCGCCGCCGGCCGCGCCGCCGAGCTGGCCGACGAGCTGCGGGCGCTGGAGGAGTCGGCGGTGGTCGGGCCGGACGAGGACCTCGATCGTGTCGCCGCCGGTCGTCGCCGACGTGAGGCCGCGGCGACCGTGGAGCCACGGCGCCGACCGGTGGCGCTGCCGCCGGGGCTGCACGACGACTCGGTGGACGTGGTCGACCACCTGCTGCGTGTGCCGGCCATGCTGCTGCTGGTCGACGGCTACAACGTGTCGATGGTGGGGTGGCCGGAGGTGCCCGTGCGTGACCAGCGCAAGCGCCTGCTCGCGGCGCTGGAGGAGAAGGCGCTGCGCACCGGGGCGCCGATCGAGGTGGTGTTCGACGGCGCCGACGTCGATGCCGTGAGCGTGCGGGGCAAGGGGCGTCCGCTGGTGCGGGTCCGGTTCTCGCCGCCGGGGGTCGAGGCCGACGACGTGGTGCTCGACCTGGTGCGCCAGCTGCCGCTCCGGCGCCCGGTGACGGTGGCGTCGAGCGACAAGCGGGTCCGCCACGGCGCCCACTCCCTCGGCGCGAACCTCCTCCACTCCCGCCAACTCGTCGCCGCCCTCCGCCCGTAGCGGGCCGTGACGCGTCGGAGCCCAGGTGCCGGACGTGCTGGTCACCTGGGCTCGCGTCCGCTGGGTCGGCTGCTACTCGAAGAGGTGGTAGGAACCGACGACGGTCAGGGACTCGGGGGGAGTGCGTTCATCGAGCCGCTCCTCGACCCACTGCTGGAACTCGCCGACCTCGGGGATCGTCGTCAGTGGGTTGCCCTGCGGGTTGTCGACCTGGACGAAGATCACGAACGTGACACCGTCAGCCGCCTTGGTGTGGGCATACCGGAGGCCTTCCGGCGCTGCAGCGTGGATGGCGGCGAACATCTTCTCGATGGCGGCTTCGACCTCGGAAACTGCCTCTTCCTTCACCTGAACACGAGCCAGGAGAACAGTCATGGGGGGATGTCTCACCTTCTCTGTCGGGATTGCTCACCTTCCCTGACGGCCAGCGGCCAGAGAATGTGACCGCCGCACAGAGTTTCCTGGTCAGCGTGGGTACAAGCCGGGTGGCAGCGGGAGGGCGGCGAGGCGGTCGGGGTCCTGGAGGACGTCGATCTGAACGATCGTGCCGTCGACCACGGTGAAGGCGGAGATCGTGACCACCCGGCCCTCCACCAGGACGACGACGCCGGCGCCCCCGTTGACCAGCACCGGGTGAACCGTGCCCCGGGGCCGGGTCGTGAGTGCCTGCCCGGCGACCGTGGAGGCGCCCCGCACCAGCAGTGTGGCCGGACGTCCGACGCCGGCGTCGGACCGCAGCACCACGTCCGGGTCGAGGACCGCGACGAGCGCGTCGAAGTCGCCCTCCCGGGCCGCGGCGAAGAAGGCGTCGACCGCCTTGCGCTGACGGTTGACGTTCTTGTCGGGGACCGGTGCCGCGCCCTGCACCCGCTGGCGGGCTCGGCTGGCCAGCTTGCGGGTGGCGTCGGGCGTCCGCCCCACGATCTCGGCGACCGCGTCGAAGGGCACGCCGAACATGTCGTGCAGGACGAACGCCACCCGCTCGGGCGGCGCCAAGGTTTCCAGCACGACGTCCAGGGCGATCCCCACGTCGTCGGTGACCATCGCCTCGCGCTCGGGGTCCCCGGCACCGGGACCACCGGTGCCCGGGAGGATGACGATGGGGTCCGGGACATGGGTGTCGAGGAACGCCTCGGGGCGCAACGAGCGCGACCGCAGCATGTCCAGGGCGACCCGGGACACGACGGTGGTCAGCCAGCCGCCGAGGTTCTCGACATCGCTGGTGTCGGTGCGGTTGAAGCGAAGCCACGCCTCCTGCACCGCGTCCTCGGCTTCGCTCAGTGAACCGAGCATCCGGTACGCCACCGCCTGCAGGTGGCCGCGGTGGGCCTCGAACTGCCTGGTCAACTGGTCAGTCGTACGCAATGGTCCCATTCCTCGCCGCGATCCGTCGGAGCAGTATCAAGCCGAATCTCACGGAACGTGACAGGGAGCCACGCTACAAGCACGGATAACTCAGCCGGTGTTCGTCTTCCCGGGAAGCCATGAACGCCCAGCAAACCCCTGGTGGCGTTGCCCCGGCGCGGTCGCCTCTCAGCCGTCTTCCTGGAACTTCTCCCTTAACTGTCACAATCTCCCGGGTTCGGAGTCCTGCGGCTGCTCGCACTGGCTCTGAGCTGGGTCGAGGCGTTCCGGCCGGGTGAGTTGGCTGGGCCGCGTGAGGCATCCGTGAGGCATCCCGCAGCGGTGAGGCATTCGCGGACTCGGGGCTCAGCGCCGTCGCCGACCAGTTCGACGTTCTCGACGGCCGGCATGACCAGTTGGACAACAGGCTGGCAGACCTGCGGACTTCCGCTGCCGCAATGCTTCTGGGCAACCGCACCGCGTCCACGAGGGCGACCGTCATCGGCTTCGCCGCCACCATCGTCCTCAACGCTCTGATGTGCGCGATCTACGTCGCCATCAGATAGTCGTCCGCGGGGATACGTCGTGGGGCGTCGAGGTCGACCGGGCCGGCGGCGGTGTTCGCCTTAGGCCCGCCGGAACACCGGTCGCTCTCGGGCGCCGGGGCGCCGGCCTCAATGCACCGCGATCGCTGCGCGACCTGGTTGAGTAGTGGTCAGCGCTGCACGTCGTCGTCGTGGAGCGACCATCAGGGCCAGCTGATCTGCTGGCCGGTCCTGGCGGTCCTCCAGGGTAGTGGCGGGTGGACTGAAGGAGTCATCCAAGAAGATGGCCTGTCCGCCCAGTCCGCCCGTCCTTCCCATTCTGAACGCCTTGGCGGCTCGGCGCAGCTGCTTCGGCCAGCTATTGACCCTGGATGCGCCGATAACAGGCGGTCAGGAACAGACCGGATATCGCCGTAGCAGGTAACGCGACTGGTG
>DATHJB010000022.1 GCA_035316325.1 Acidimicrobiales bacterium | reverse complement strand
GGCGACCGCCCAGAAGACCACGACCGGCGCCCGCCGCCGCCACACCAGGGGGATGTGGACGGCGACGGTGCAGATCCAGCCGACCACGCCGGTCTCGCCGCCTGCCACGGCGAGGCTGACCGCGGCGAGCCCGGCGGCCAGGGCGGCGTCGGCCGTTCGGGGCTGCCGTGCCATGAGGGCGGGGGTCGTGAGCATGGTCCTCGAGGGTCAGGCGTCCCGGCGACGCAGCACCACCGCTCCGGCGGCGAGCACGGCCACGATGTAGACGGCCAGCAGGGCGCCGGCCGCAACGGGCGTGAGCAGGTCCGTTTCCACCGCGGCGGTGTCGAGCGTATAGACCGCCTCGGCGGCCAGGCCGGGATGGAAGGGGAGGACCGCGTCGCGGGCCGACTCGGGGACCGCCAGTGCCAGCAGCGCCGGCGTGACCATCATCAGGCCGATGTAGGTGGTCAGAGCCCCGGCGGTGTGGCGGATGACGGTGGCGAGCCCCAGGCCGATCAAAGCCAGCGCCACCACGGTCAGCGGCCCCGTGAGAATGGCGCGCAGCGCACCGTCGTCGACGATGCCGACACCGTGATCGCCGGCTACGGCCTGGCTGACCAGGAACGACACCACGCAGACCACGAGCATCACCGGGGCGATCACCACGGTCAGCGCCAACGCTTTGGCCCACAGCAGCGGCAGGCGGCGGGGCACCGCGGTCAGGCTCGACCGGATCGACCCGGAGGCGTACTCCCCGGTCATCTGCAGCATGCCGAGGACCACGACGATCAGCGAGCCCAGGTGCAGGGCGTCGAAGGCGGTGTCGATGGCCGCGGCCGTGGACGGCTCGATCTTGCCGCCGTCGACGTCGGAGGCGTACGCGGCGGCGAAGATGGCGGCCAGACCGACCAGTGCGGCGCCGACGCCGGCCAGCACGATCCAGGTGGAGCGCAGCGAACACAGCTTGGTCAGCTCCGAACGGAACACCCGGGGCAGGGTCACGCGGTATGCCGGGGCGGTGACGTCGAGGGCGGCGTCGACGGTGGCGTCGAGGGTGGTCATGCGGCGCTCCTGTCGTCGGTCCGGTACTCCAATGCGTCCCGGGTGAGGTCCATGTAGGCCTCCTCCAGCGAGGCGCGCTTCGGGGTCAGCTCGTGCAGCGCGATGCCGCGATCGGCCGCCAGCGCGCTGATCCTCTCCACCGCCACGCCGTGGACCTGCAGCACACCGCGCTCGGTGCTCGACACCGTGGCGCCGTCGCCGACGAGCAGGTCCCGCAGCTCGCCGGCCTGCGGGGAGCGCACCGTGACGGTGTCGGTGTCGACGCGGGCGATGAGCTCCTCCACGGTGGTGTCGGCGAGCAGGCGGCCGCGGCCGATGATCACCAGGTGCTCGGCGGTGACTGCCATCTCGCTCATCAGGTGGCTCGACACCAGGACGGTGCGACCCTGCCCGGCGAGGTCCTTCAGCAGGTTGCGGATCCACAGCACGCCGTCGGGATCGAGGCCGTTGACCGGTTCGTCGAGGATGATCACCTCCGGGTCGCCGACGAGCGCCGCGGCGATGCCCAACCGCTGGCCCATGCCCAGGGAGAACGCCCCGACGCGGCGCCGGGCCGCGTCACCGAGGCCGACGCTCTCCAGCGTCTCGTCGACGCGGCCGGCGGGGATGCCATGGGTCTGCGCCAGCGCGATCAGGTGGTTGCGCGCCGTCCGACCCCGGTGCACGGACTGGGCCTCCAGCAGCGCCCCGACCTTCTGCAGCGGCGCCGTATGCGCCACGTAGCTGCGGCCGTCCACCGTGGCGCGGCCGCGGGTGGGACGGTCCAGCCCGACGATCATCCGCATCGTGGTGGACTTGCCCGCACCGTTGGGGCCGAGGAAGCCCGTGACCTGGCCGGGCCGCACGCTGAACGACAGATCCTGCACGGCCGTCTTGTCGCCGTACCGCTTGGTCAACTGGTCGATCTCGATCATGGACGCCACCGTAAGGACGCGTCCCACCGCCGAAAACAGCCTGCAGTCTGGTCTTCGCCCCACCCCCACTACGACCTTCGTCGTACCGGCCGACACCGAAGGCGGCCCGCCGCCGGCAGGTAGGTCGGGTGTGGTTGGTCAGGTCTTGTGGTCGAGGAGGATGCCGTGTCCTCGGCTGGTGTCGATGGTGAGGCCGATGGGTGCGAGTCGGGCGCGTAGGCGGGACAGGCGGGCGGTGGCCTGGCGCTTCGTGCCCCGACCGTCGGGTCGGAGGGCGCCGGTGATGTCGGTCCAAAGGACGACGGTCCCGAACCGGTCGACGAGGAGGCCGACGAGCCGGCTGTCGCCGGTGGCCAGGGAGACGTGGTGGCCGTCGTAGTGGAGTTGGGTGTCGTCGGTGAGTCGGGGCCGGCGTCGTTTGCCGGTGGCCCTGAGAGCGAGCGCCTGGAGGCGGGCCCATGTGTCGCGTTCGCCGGCGGACGCCCGGATCCAGTCCTCGTCGTCGTCGATCGTTGGTGGGGTGGTGTCGTCGTCGAGGAGCAGTAGGCGGGGTACCCGGCGTGCGGCCAGCTCGGTTCGCCGGTCGGCGTCCCTCGGCCAGCGCACGATCTCGGGTGGCGTCATCGTCATCGTCATCGTGCTCGTCGCTTCGGTGTGGGGGTGGGGGCGTCGTCGGAGAGGATGACGCCGCGCTTGCGCACGACGTGGAGCCGGAGGCCGACGTCGGCGAGGCGGGCGGCGATGCGCCGGACGAAGTTGCGGCGGGAGGCATCCGAGGTGCTGCCGCCGTGGTCCTGGTAGGTGCGGATGAGTTCGTCGTGGGTGACGAGGCGCCGGTAGTTCTGGATGAGGAGGTCGACGACGGGCATCTGGGTGGTGGAGACGGCGACCCAGCGTCCTCGGAAGCGGACGAGGCCGTCGTCGTCGAGGATCGGCTCGGCCCGGGTGTGGAGCAGGCGGTGCTGGAGGTTGGTGACGCCTCGGACGATGGCGAGCGGGTCGGCCGCTTCCGGGATCCACTGTTCGAGGTCGTCGATGATGTTCGGGGGCGTGGAGCCGGGGGCGAGGAGGAGGACGCGGGGTTCGCCGAGGGAGGCGAGGAGTCGGCGACGGTGCTCCTGGGTCGGCCAGTGGAGGACCTCGACGTGGGGCAGCGGGCCGACCGAGGCCCAGGCGGACGGGGAGGGGGAGGGGGAGAGCGTGGCGGGGCTGGGTTCGGGCATTGGGCCGTCCTCCGGAGGGGTGGGTGTGCCCCGGCACCGCGCGGGCCGGGGCACACCGGATGGGTTGTCGCTACGGCGTGACGGTCTCGAGCTCGGGCTCGGCGGCCGGTGAGCCGCCGTTGCTGGCGGCCGCGGGGACGAAGGTGCCGAACCCCTCGCCGTAGCCGGGGCTGCCGTGCTCCTCGACGTCGAGGCCGGCCAGCTCCTCCTCCTCCGACACACGGAGGCCGACGACCAGCTTGATGAGGAAGAACATGACGAACGAGGCCACCGATACCCAGGCGATGACGGCGAGGATGCCGATGACCTGGGAGACGAGTTGGTCGGCGCCACCGCCCAGCAGCAGGCCCTGCTTCCAGAAGCCCTCGACGTCCTGGCTGGCGAACAGCCCGACGGCGAGCACGCCCCAGACGCCGCAGACGCCGTGCACCGAGATCGCCCCGACCGGGTCGTCGACCTTGACCACCTTGTCGAAGAAGTCGACGGCGAACACCACGAGCACGCCGCCCACGGCGCCGATGAGGATCGCCCACGGGCCGGTGACGGCCGCGCAGCCGGCGGTGATGGCGACGAGCCCGGCGAGCAGGCCGTTGCCGGTCATGCCGACGTCGGGCTTGCCGGTCTTGAGCCACACGGTGCCCATGGCCGCGATCGCGCCCGCCGCCGCCGCCAGGGTGGTGGTCACGGCGATGGCGCTGACCGCCCCGTCAGCTGCCAGTTCCGAGCCCGGGTTGAACCCGTACCAGCCCACCAGGAGGATGAAGCATCCGAGGATCACGAACGGGATGTTGTGGCCCGCGATCGTGTTCGACGAGCCGTCGGCGTTGTACTTGCCGAGGCGTGGCCCGAGGGCCTTGGCGCCCCAGAACGACGCGATGCCGCCGACCATGTGCACGATCGACGAGCCGGCGAAGTCGTGGTACGGGGTGTCGAGCTGCAGGAGCCAGCCGCCGCCCCACACCCAGTGGACGACAACGGGGTAGATGATCGCCGAGATGATGAACGAGTAGACGAAGTAGGCCTTGAACTTCGTCCGCTCCGCCATCGCCCCGGACACGATCGTCGCCGCCGTGGCCGCGAACGCCACCTGGAAGATGAAGAACGTCGACACCGACAGGTCGCCGTAGGTGCCGGCGTTGTCGCCGAGGAACCAGCCGTCGAGGCCGATGAACTTCTTGATCCCCGAGGTCTCGGGGGCTCCGAAGGCGAAGGCGTAGCCCACGGCGAAGAACGCCACTGCGCCGGCGCAGAAGTCCATCAGGTTCTTCATCATGATGTTCGCAACGCTCTTGGCCCTGGTGAGCCCGGCTTCGACCAGCGCGAAGCCGGCCTGCATGAAGATCACCAGCACGGCAGCCAGGAACACGAAGATGTTGTTGAGGTTCGTCTGCACGAGGGCGACGGGGTCGACCTCGGCGTCCTGAGCGCCGACCGGGCCGGCGAGCAGGATGCCCGCCATGCCGGCAGCGGTCGCGACGCCGGCTCCGACGAGGAGCTTGCGGCGCCACCCCGACCTGGCGGGGTGACTGCGCGGGGTATGCATCTGTCGTCTCTCCTTGGTGAAGGGATGCCGCGCGTGCCAACGACGCACGTCGTCGGGCAGGCGTTGACCACTCACGGCGGGTGAGCTGCGCACTCGGGTGAGGCGCAGGGACGTGCCCGGGCATGCGTTCGTCCAGGTGCTCGCCGCACGGGGCGACTCCGGGACACGCCGGGACCGGGCGCGTTGGGGCCGGTGACGCGGCCTCGGCGAGGCGTCAGCTACGTGGCGGGCTCGGGTGGCCGCGACGTCGACGTCGGCGAGGGGGCGTCAGCCGAGAGCGAGCGCGGGTGGTCCCCGCCGTGTGGGAATGCGCGCCCACAGCAACGACCGGCGGGGGCCGGGCTCGTCGGTGGTGCGCAGGATCGCGCTGACCAGCATGAGCGAGGTCAGCATCAGGATCACGACGAGGGTGGGCACGATGGCCCGGGCGATCTCGTCGATCGTCGTGATGCGCGGCAACGGCTTCGCGTGGTTGGCGCCCACGGTGGAACCGGTGACGTCAGGGCGACCCAGGCTGGCGGGCGTGCCCGAGTCGGGCTCGAGGGTGAGGCCGACCAGGATGCCGAGGAGCAGGAAGAGGCACAGCGCTGCACGCCTGGTCATCCCGCTCACCTCCCCGCTCCGGTCGCCGACCGCCCACCTTGGGCCTGACTCGTTCGTGACGCTAAGGAGCCGCGGTTTCCTCACCGTTCGCGCTCGATTACGGGAGATGCACGAAGACCTGACGCATCCCTGACCTCGAGAACGGTCGTGCTGCGGCGCTAGAGAGCGAGAAGGGGCAGGCAACCGGCGTAGGTCACGAGCAACGCCACCGCCTCACCGCGGGTGACGTGCCGCCGGCGGACCAGCGCCCCCGCGCCGAGGCCCGTGACCAGGAGCATCAGGCCCACGGCGCCCAGGGTGAGCGCCGCGTCGTCGAGGTCAGCCGGTCCGACGAGCCCTATGACGCCGCCGACCGCCAGGCAGTTGAACAGGTTCGACCCGACGACGTTGCCGACGATCAGCTGGTCCTCACCAACCCGTGCCGCGGCCGCGGCGGTGACCAGCTCCGGCAACGAGGTCCCGATCGCCACGATCGTCAGTCCTATGAACCCGCCGGAGAGCTCGACGCGCTCGGCGATGTCCACGGCACCCCAGACGAGCAGCTGCGCACCGATCAACGTGCCGACCAGACCGAGGCCGGTGCTGGCCGCCATCTGCCACGGGGACCGGTGCTCCTCCACGTCGAGGAACTCGCCGACCTCCTCGGCCAGCTCGTCGTCGCCAGCCCCAGGGCCGGAGGGCGCGATCCCTGCCTGGCGCAGCAGGATCGTCAAGGCGGCCACGAGTGAGAGGAGCAGCAACACGGCGTCGGCGCGGCTGAGGCCACCCTGCACCAGCACGGCGAACAGCACCGTCGCCGCAACGGCCAGGGGCAACTCGCAGCGCAGGATGCCCGACGACACCCCGATGCGGCCGATCAGCGCCGCCACACCCAGGACCAGGCCGAGGTTGGCCATGTTCGAGCCGATGACGTTGCCGACACCCACCTCCGGCTCGCCATCCGCGGCGGCGAGCCCGCTGACGAGCATCTCCGGGGTGCTCGTGCCGAAGCCCACGATGACCGCACCGACGACGACCCTCGACACACCCCACCGCTCGGCGAGCCCGGCCGAGCCGGCGACGAACCGGTCCGGCGCGAACGCCAGCAGCACGAACCCGCCGACCACCGCAGCCAGGACGACAGCCACCGCTCAACCCACGGCAAGGACCGGCTCGGGCCGACCCTCCTGCACCTCGCCATCGTCTTGGGACCGGGTCACCGGAGGACCGCCACTCGAACGCAGCAGCAGGTAGCCGATCGTGCCGGCCAGCAGGCTGCCCGCCAGGATGCCGACCTTGGCCGAGGCGGCGAAGGCGGGATCGGTGAACGACAGGCTGGTCACGAACAGCGCCACCGTGAACCCGATGCCGGCGCACACCCCCAGGCCCGCCATCTGCCGCCACGTCGTGCCCTCGGGGAGGCGGCCGGCGCCCAGGCGCACCGCCAGGAACGACGCCAGCAGCACCCCGACGGGCTTGCCGATCAGCAGCCCCAGCACCACGCCCACCGTCACCGGGTCCGACACCAGCCCGCCGATCGCGTCGCCCGACAGCGGGACGCCGGCGTTGGCCAGCGCGAACACCGGCACGATCACGAACGCCACCCAGGGCGACAGCGCCCGCTCCAGCCGCTCCAGCGGGCTCGTCGAGTGCATCGACAGGCGGGACACCTCGGCGATCAGGTGCTCGTTGGCCTCGAACTCCTCGCCCGTCACCACCCGGTCGTAGTAGGCCCGCTCGACGCGGTCCAACAGCCGGCGGGCCTCGGTCGGGTAGCGCCGCGGTGACCGCAGGGGCCACGCCGGCGTCAGCAACCCCAACGCCACGCCGGCCAGCGTGGCGTGCACCCCGGACTCCAGGAGCGCCAGCCACAGCAGCGCGCCCACCGCCAGGTACGGCGCCAGCGCCTGCACGTCGGCCCGACGCATCACGAAGATGATCCCCAGCCCGACCAGCGCGGCGGCCAACCAGCCGAGCGACAGGTCGCCCGTGTAGAAGACGGCGATCACCACGATGGCGCCGATGTCATCCGCGATCGCCAACGTCAACAGGAACACCTTCGCCGCCAACGGCACCCGCCGGCCCAGCAGCGTCACCACCCCCACGGCGAAGGCGATGTCGGTCGCCATCGGGATCCCCCAGCCGTCGACACCGCCACCACCGGCGTTGAACGCCCAGAACACCCCCGCCGGCACCACCATCCCACCCAACGCCGCGATCACCGGCAGTGCCACCGACCGCATGTCCTGCAGCGCCCCGTGCACCACCTCACGCTTGATCTCCAACCCCACCAGCAGGAAGAACACGGTCATCAGCGCGTCGTTCACCCATGCCTGCAGGCTCAGGTGGTCGAGGTGGATCACCTCGCCGAGCTCGATCAGCAGCGGCGTCGACCACAGGTCCACGTAGCTCTGGGACCACGGCGAGTTGGCCCACACGATCGCCACCACCGCCGCCACCAGCATCACGATCCCGCCGGCAGCCTCATGGCGCAGCAGCCGCTGCGCCGGCTGAACCATCGCCCGCGGCACGAAGCGGCCCGACTCCGACCAGGTGTGCCGTACCGGCATCCCGCCGTTCACCTGCATGGGAGCCCTCCCGATCGCGCGTCAGAAACGTGCCGACCAGACTTCCCGGCTCACCACTGACGACTCTACGAGCACCCCGTTACGCGACCGTGTCCGGACCCTGTACGAAGCCTTCGCCCACCGCCGGGTGGCTGGCGTCGATAGGTGGATGTATAGTTCCGATTCGTACATCGGGGCTGCGAGGAGACGAGCATGGCCGGAAAGACTTCCGGGGGAGAGCGGGGTGTGGTCCCGCTGGTCGACTACCTGGTGCTGGGGGACGATCCGCACCTGGTGGCCAACGAGTGCACGTCGTGCGGCGCCCGGTTCTTCGGCCGGCGCAACGCGTGCGCGTCGTGTGGGGGAGAGGGTTTCGCCGGCGTCCGGGTCGCGACCGAGGGCGAGGTGCGGGCGTTCACGATCGTGGCCCATGCGGCACCAGGGGTACCGGTGCCGTTCGTGGCCGCGCTCGTCGACTGCGCCGGCACCAGCGTGCGAGGGAACGTCGTCGGCGTCGAGCCCGATCCGGACCATGTGTCGCTGGGCATGAAGGTTCGACTCACGACCGTGCCGGTGGGTGTCGACTCGGCCGGGACCGAGGCGATCGCCTTCGGCTTCGAGCCTCTGGAGGGCAACTGACATGGCTGATGACGTCTGGATCCTGGGGATCCACATGACGAAGTTCGGCAAGCACCCGGAGCTCGACACGGTCGATCTCGCGGCCGAAGCAGCCATGGGGGCTCTGGCCGACGGTGGCGTGGCCATCGGGGACGTGCAGGTGCTCGCCGCCGGCAACCTCATGGGCGGGCCGGCCGGCATCGGCCAGCAGCTGCAGAAGCAGATCGGCCAGACCGGCATCCCCGTCTACAACGTGGCCAACGCCTGTGCGACGGGCGCGACGGCGCTCCGCACGGCGATCATGGCGGTCAAAGCGGGCGAGGCCGATGTGGGCCTCGCGGTCGGTGTCGAGAAGCTCGCCGGCGCCGGCCTGCTCGGCGGCGGCGGTCAGGCGAAGGCCGACGGCGACTCGTGGACGCCCCAGGGCCGGTTCGGGGCGGTCGCGCCGGTGGACGGGCGGATCGGCACCGACACCATGCCGGGCGTGTTCGCCCAGGTCGGCATGGAGTACGGCCACCGCTACGGCGGCACCAGCTTCGAGCTGTTCGCCCGCATCTCCGAGAAGAACCACGCCCACTCCACCCTCAACCCGCTCGCGGCGTACACCAAGAAGATGTCGCTCGAGCAGATCATGGGCGACGTGATGATCGCCTACCCGAACACCCGGCCGATGTGCTCCGCCAACTGCGACGGCGCCGCCGCGGCGGTGGTCGTCTCCGGCGAGAAGCTGAAGACCCTGTCGCTCGACCAGCGGAGGCGCGCGGTGAAGGTCTCGGCGTCGATCCTCACGTCGGATCCCTGGACGGAGGCCTGCCAGGTCCTGCCGGACGTCAACACCCTGACCAAGCGGGCGGCCGCGCAGGCCTACGAGCAGGCCGGAGTCGGGCCCCAGGACCTCGATCTCGTCGAGTTGCACGACTGCTTCGCCACGGCCGAGCTCGTCCACTACGACAACCTCGGGCTGTGCGAGGAGGGTGGTGCCGTCGACTTCTTCGAGTCCGGTGCTCCCTGGCGCGACGGCCGCCTCCCGGTCAACGTGTCCGGTGGACTGCAATCGAAGGGCCACCCCATCGCGGCCACCGGCATCGCCAACGTCTGGGAGGTTTGTCACCACCTTCGGAACGAGGCCGGCGACCGCCAGATCGACGGAGCCATGGTCGGACTGGCCCACGTCATCGGTCTCGGCTCCGCGTGCGGTGTCCACATCCTGGAGAGGTCGGCGGCCTGACGGGCCGAGGGTCGCGATGACGTGAGGCTGTTGGCGGCGCCCGACAAGTTCAGGGGCACGGCGACGGCCGCCGAGATCGCCGAGGCCATCCGTGGGGCGGCGACTGCCTCGGGTTGGGAGTGTCGGTCGACGCCGGTGGCCGACGGCGGTGAGGGCACCCTCGAGGCGCTGGGTGGCGCCAACCGGGCGACGGTCGTCCACGGCCCGCTGGGCGAGATGGCGACGGCCTTGTGGCGCCTGGACGGCGACGTCGCCGTCGTCGAGATGGCACAGGCCTCGGGCCTCGGGCTGGTCGGGGGAGCCGAGGGCAACGACCCCTGGCGGGCCGACACCGCCGGCACGGGCGAGCTCATCGTGGAGGCGGTCCGCTGCGGGGCGCGGCGGATCATCGTGGCGCTCGGGGGGTCGGCCAGCACCGACGGCGGGGCGGCCTGCCTCGAGGTCGTTCTCGGTTCCACGGCAGACCTCGACGACATCGACCTCGTCGTCGCCTGCGACGTGGAGGTCGGCTTCGAGGAGGCAGCCCCGGTGTTCGGCCCTCAGAAAGGGGCAGGTGGAGAGCAGGTCGCGGCGCTGCACGCGCGGCTCCAGGGGTTGGCCGACGAGTACCGGGCCCGGTTCGGCGTCGACGTGCGGAGCTGTGCGGGCGCCGGTGCTGCGGGAGGTCTGGCCGGTGGGCTGCTCGCGCTCGGAGGTCGGCTCGTTCCCGGGTTCCGGGTCGTGGCCGATCAGTTGGACCTGCGTACCCACGTCGAGGCTGCGGATCTGGTGGTCACGGGCGAGGGCCACCTCGACGAGCAGTCGCTGCGCGGCAAGGCCGTCGGGGGAGTGCTCGAGCTGTGCCGGTCGCAAGGCCGGCGGGGCATCGTGATCGCCGGCGGCGTCGATCCGGCCATGACCGTGCCGGCTGTCTCGCTGGCCCGGCGCTTCGGGGACGCACGTGCCCGGCGTGACGTGCTCGCCTGCGTTGCCGAGGTGACGACCGACCTCCTCGGCATGTGGGAGGCGGGCCACGGCTTGACACAACCGGAATAATTCCTTCACAATCGTCGACGTGGTTGGAGTACGTGGATCGTGACCGGATGGACGGAGGAGCAGCAGGAGTTCCGCCGGGTCGTGCGGCGCTTCGTCGAGGCCGAGGTCGCGCCGCGGAGGACCGAGCTCGAGCTGGGCGACCTCCCTCCCTACGGGGTCCTCCGCTCGTACTACGCCGCCTTCGGGCTCGGCGACGCCGCGCTCGATCGCTTCCGGCGGGCCAGTGCGCGCCGAGCGGACGGGCCCGGCACCGGAGCGGCCGATCGCTCACCCCGGAGCTCGGCCGCCGAGGTCCTGATCCCGATGATCGAGCTCAGCAGATGGTGCCCCGGGCTGGTCACGGCCCTCGGCGTGAGCGTCGGCCTGGCGGCCGGAACGATCCTCCGGTCCGGTTCGGCCGAACAGCGGGAGCGTTGGGCGCCTCCCCTCCTGACCCTGGAGAAGGTCGGCGCCTGGGCGATCACCGAACCGGACTCCGGCTCCGACGCCTTCGGCTCGATGCGCACCGTCGCCCGGCCCGACGGCGACGGCTTCGTCCTCAACGGGTCCAAGACCTTCATCACCAACGGGCCCTATGCCGACACGCTCGTCGTGATCTGCAAGCTCGACGACGGGCGCCCGCCGAAGGACCGCGAGGTCCTCACGTTCGTCCTCGACCGGGGCATGCCGGGCTTGGCGCAAAGCGGGCCCTTGCGCAAGCTGGGGCTTCACTCGTCGCCGACCGGCGAGGTCTCGCTCGCCGACGTCCGGGTCGGCGCCGACCGGCTGCTGCGCTCGTCCGCGGGCGGGGACGCCAAGGCCCAGGACGGCGTGCGGGCCAACTTCGCCACCGAGCGGGCCGGCGTGGCCGCCATGGCCCTCGGCGTCATCGAGCGGTGCCTCGAGCTGGCCGTCGACTACGCCCGGGACCGCGTGCAGTTCGGTCGTCGCATCGGCGACTTCCAGCTGGTGCAGCTGAAGCTGGCGGACATGGAGGTGGCGAGGCTCAACGTGGAGAACCTGGTCCTCGGCTACATCGCCATGGCCGACGCCGGGCGGCGGCCGTCGCTGGCGGAGGCGTCGGCCATGAAGCTGTACTCGGCCCGGGCCGCGGTCGACGTGGCGTCCGCAGCCGTCCAGGTCTTCGGCGGCAACGGCTACATGGCCGAGAACCACGTCGAACAGCTCTACCGGGATGCGCGCGTGTTCCAGATCTACGGGGGCACCGACGAGATCCAGGTGACGCACATCGCCCGGGACCTCCTTCGATGACGACCTCAGCGGGACTCGGCTGCGTTCGGCTGTCGGCCTCGCAGGGCGAAGGCATCCTCGGACTCCTCGATGGTCAGGGGTGGCCCGCCGAGCACCTCTCTTCCGGGCCCCCGGAGCCCGTCCATCACGATGCCGACGTAGCGCCGCACCAGGCGCTGAGCGATCTGCGACTCGTGCCCCGAGACCTGGGCGAACGCGACCAGCGCCATGCGGACGTCGCTCACGTTCGCGTCGGGGCGGAGCTGGCCTGCCGCCTGGGCGCGGTGCACGATGCCGTCGATCACCTCGTACATGGCGTCGCGCTGGTCGAGCAGCTCGGGCGAGCCCGTGATGCGGCGCGAGAGGAACTGCGCGAGCACCAGGTTCTCGAGCTGCAGGTCGGTGATGAACCGGCAGCACTGCACCAGCGCCCGCCAGGGGTCGTCGTCGCCCGCGGCATCGTTGGCGACCGCGGTACAGCGCACCAACCGGTCGAGCACCAGGGCGTGGACGATCGCCTCCTTGGTGGGGAAGTTGCGGTAGAGCGTCGCCACCCCCACCCCGGCAGCCTCCGCGATGTCGCTCATCTGCGCATCGACGCCCGACCGGGCGAAGACCGCGAAGGCCGCATCGAGGATCCGCTCGCCGTTGCGCCGGGCATCGGAGCGACGCTCGGCCCTGTGGTCGCCCTCTCGTGATGTCCGCATCCCACCGGATGTTACGTTCCGGATCGTTCGGAGGAGAAGGGCTCGTTCCTGCGAAGGCCGTCTTCTTCGTCAAACGCCGACCGGGGATCGAGGTCGCAGCGCTCCGGGAGCTGTTCCTGTCTCGCGAGCTCACAGCCGTCCGGTCGCTCCGTCCGCGTCGCTACGTCCAGCACCATGCACTGCCGGGCGGGTATCGGCGGGGCGAGCCTGCGTTCGATCTGGTCGTGGAGCTGTCGCTCGCGGCGGACGAGCCGGACCTCGACGTGCTCGGGGGCGTCGGGGCGTGCTCCGCGGCCGCGGCGGCCGCCGTCGACCGGTCGAGGAGCCTGGGGATGGTCGTCACCGAAGTGCTGGTGAAGTCCGGAGCACCGGCGGCCGGCGGCGTGACCGCCTTCGCGCCGGTGTGCCGCCGGCCGGACCAGGAGCGCGACGAGTTCTTCCGGTACTGGCGCGACGTGCACGGCCCGACCGCTGCCGCGATCCCTCAGCTGGTGCGCTACGTGCAGTGCCATGCGGTCCGGCCGGTCAGGTCGGCGGAGGGCCAGGTGCTGGAGGGCTGCGCCGTGACCTGGTTCGACAGTACGGCCGCGATGCGAGAGGCGGCGGCGACGCCGGAGTACGCCGCCACGCGTGCCGACGAGCCCAACTTCGTCGCCGGCGTGCCGCCCCAGGTGATCACGACCGAGCAGGCGCGCCTCGGCGAGGAGGCGGTCTGATGGGCATCGGGATCAGCCGGCAGGACGGTACGACGCTGGTCACGCTCGACTGGCCCGAGAAGCGCAACGCGCTCGACGTCGACCAGATGTCGGACCTCTCGGCGGCGCTGGAAGAGGCCGCCGGCGGCGACACGAGCGTCATCGTGCTGACCGGAAACGGAGCGTTCTGCGCTGGCGCCAACCTCCGGAAGGTGACGTCCCGGTCGGCGCTGTCCGAGACGGAACGACGGTCGCTCGTCGAGAACGTCGCCCATCGGTTGATCAGGGCGGTCGTCGACGCGCCGATCCCCGTCATCGCCGCCGTCGACGGACCGGCCGTCGGGCTCGGGTTCGACCTGGCACTCGCCTGCAACTGCCGACTGATCGGCCCCCGAGGCTGGATGATGCAGGGGTGGGGGCGCATCGGAGTCATCCCCGGAGCGGGAGGGGAGCTGCTGCTTCGGCTGCTGAACCCGTCGATCCTCTGGCGGCTGCTCGAACAGCAGCCGCGCATCACCGGCCCCGAGGCCGAGCGCTGGGGCCTTGGCGAGGCCGTGTCCTCCGGTTCTGCGCTCGACGCGGCTCTCGGCCGGGCCACTGCTCTGGCCGATCTTCCCCGGGAGACCGTGCTCGCCTACACGTCGCTGCACCGGTCGACCCTGCGGCGGGAGCTGCCCGCCCACCTGGCCGAGTGCGCGGAGGTGCAGCCCCGACTGCTCGCCAGCCCAGCGGTCGCCGAGCGCGTCGCACGCCTGCTCGGGCCACAACCGGAATAGACCCAGAGGGGGACGAGGTGGACTTCAGCTCAGCGGAGGCCGAGGACGAGATCCGGGAGGCGGTCCGCTCGACGTGCCGCAGGTTCGACGACCGCTACTGGCGGGAGTGCGACGAAGCCCACCAGTTCCCGCACGAGTTCTACGACGTCATGGCGGCCGGCGGCTGGGTCGGCATCGCCATCCCCGACGAGTACGGCGGCGGCGACCAGGGGATCACCGAGGCGTCGATCGTGCTCGAGGAGATCGCGGCGTCCGGAGCGGCGATGAACGGATGCAGCGCCCTGCACCTGTCGATCTTCGGCATGAACCCGGTCGTCAAGCACGGCTCGGACGAGATGAAGGCCAAGTACCTGCCCCGCGTCGCCGCCGGCGACCTCCACGTCGCCTTCGGTGTGACGGAGCCGGACGCCGGTACCGACACCACCTCCATCACGACGAGGGCGATACCCGACGGCGATCGCTACCTGGTCCGGGGCCGCAAGGTCTGGACCACCAAGGCCTCGCTCTGCGAGAAGGTGCTGCTGCTGGTGCGCACCACCCCCCTCGAGCAATGCGAGCGGCGCACCGACGGGATGACGCTGCTCCTCGCCGACCTCCAGCGCCCCGAGGTGGACATCCGACCGATCCCCAAGGCGGGCCGGAACGCCGTGGTCTCGTGCGAGGTGCGCTACGACGACCTGCCCGTGTCGATGGCCGATCGCGTCGGCGAGGAGGGCCGCGGCTTCCACTACCTGCTCGACGGGCTCAACCCCGAGCGCATCCTGGTCGCGGCCGAGGCGCTGGGCACCGGCAAGCGGGCCCTGGCCCGGGCGGTCGACTACGCACGCGAGCGTGAGGTGTTCGGCCGGCCCATCGGCCAGAACCAGGGCATCTCGTTCCCGCTCGCCGAGGCCCACACTCGCCTGCACGCGGCAGAGCTGGTCATCCGCGAGGCCTCGTGGCGCTACGACCGGGGCCTCGCGTGCGCCGAGCAGGCCAACCTGGCCAAGTGGCTGGCGGCCGACGCCGGGCACTTCGCGGCTGACCGGGCGGTGCAGACGCTCGGAGGCTTCGGGTACGCCAAGGAGTACGACGTCGAGCGCTACTGGCGCGAGTCCCGACTGATGAAGCTCGCGCCGATCTCCCAGGAGATGGTCATGAACTTCGTGGCCGAGCACGTCCTCGGCCTGCCGAGGTCGTACTGATGGGCGCGATCGCACAGCCGCCCCTTGCCGGTGTGCGCGTGGTCGAGGCGTCGAGCTGGGTGAGCGGTCCCTACGCGGGACTGATGCTCGCCGACCTCGGCGCCGAGGTCATCAAGGTCGAGCCACCGACGGGCGATCCGTTCCGGCGGTTCCGCCGGCCGACCACGCCGGTGAGCGCCGAGTTCGCCAACTGCAACCGCGGCAAGCGCAGCGTCGCGCTCGACCTCAAGTCGCCCGCCGACAGGCAGGCACTGCTCGACCTCGTGGCGCAGAGCGATGTCTTCATGTGCAACTGGCGCCCGGACGTGGCCGATCGGCTCCGCCTCGGCGATGCCGCGCTGGCCGCGGCCAACGAGCGCCTCATCCGCGTCTACATCACCGGATACGGCGCCGCGGGCCCGGAAGCGGGGGCGCCGGCCTTCGACTCCGTCGTCCAGGCCCGGAGCGCGCTGTGCCATGCCGGCTCGCCCGACGGGACGCCGGTACTGCTCCCCGGCTATCCGGTCGACAAGACCACGGGCATCCTGGCCGCCCAGGCGGTGCTCGCCGGTCTCTTTGCGCGGGAGCGCGACGGCTCGGGTGAGCGCATCGACATCGCCATGCTCGACGTCGCGGCCTACGTCGACTTCGTCGAGCTGTTCGCCAACCGCACGTTCGTGGAGGGCCAGCCGGAGGAGGCCACGAACGTCCAGGCGACCTCCCTCCGGCCGCTGCCGGCGAGCGACGGCTGGCTCGTCCTCGCGCCGGTGAGCGGTGCTCAGGTCGGCGCCCTGTGCCGGGCGGTCGGCCATCCGGAGTGGGTCGACGAGCTGCGCGCGCAGCCGACCGCGGCTGAGTCGGCCGCGTTGCTGTTCGAGCGGCTCGAACGGGTCCTCCGGGGGCGCCCCCAGGCCGAGTGGCTGGCCCTCTTCGACGCCCACGACGTTCCCGCGGCCCCGTGCCTCACCATCGACGAGCACCTCGCCGACCCGCAGGTGGCGCACAACGAGATCTACGAGCTGGACGACTGGCCGGGCATGGGACCGGTGCGCACGGTCCGCTACCCGGCGCTCTTCGCCCGGCGGGGCCCGCTTCGGGCGGCGACGTCGCCCCCGGAGCTGGGGGAGTACGACCTCGAAGGGAGCGGAGGGACGGATGTCTAGCGTGCTCAGGACCGAACTGGTCGACGGGGTCTCGGTCGTCTCGCTGAACCGGCCGGCCAAGCACAACGCCCTCGACGACGCCCTCCAGGAGGCGTTGTGGGCCGCCGTGGCCGACGCGATCGACGACGACTCGGTCCGGGCCGTCCTCCTGCGCGGCGAGGGGCCGTCGTTCTCCTCCGGCCGCGACACGACGGCCCTCGGGCACCACGGCGACCGGGGGCTGTACGCCTTCGCCGGGCAGGTGCAGGAGGCAGCCGTTCGTCTCGTCACCTGTCCCAAACCGGTGGTCGCGGCGCTCAAGGGCCACGTGCTCGGCGTGGGGCTCGAGATCGCGCTGTCGGCCGACATCCGGGTGATCGCCCGTGGGACCTCGATCGGCTTCCCCGAGGTCAACCACGGGCTGTCGACCGACAACGGCGGCGCCGGCCTGGCCACCGTGCTCGCCGGCCCGTCACGGGCGAAGCACCTGCTCATGACCGGCGAGACCATCGACGCCGACCAGGCCGTCGCCTGGGGGCTGGCCGACTGGCTGGTCGATCCGGACCAGCTCGACGAGCGTGCCCTCGAGATCGCCCGGCGCCTGGCCAGCAGGCCTCCGTTGGCCGTGCGCATGTTCAAGCACCTCGTCGACCAGGTGCACCGCGGCCGGGTCCTCGACGAGCTCCGGGCGGAGCTCCCGGTGCTCATGGCTCTGTACGCCAGCGACGACGTGGCCGAAGCCCGCTCCGCCCGGGCCGAAGGACGCCCGCCCGTGTACCGGGGGCGCTGAGCGACGCCCGCTCGCCGGTCAGCCCGTGATCTCGGTCCCTACGGTCTCGGCCAGCCGGGTGGCCCGCTCGATGAGGGCGTCGGGCGGGGCGAAGCTGACCAGGTCGCAGACCGTCACGCCCAGGCGGGCGTGCGCGGCCAGGTCGGCCGGCTCGCTCGACAGCTTGCCCCCGGTCACGATGACCAGCTCGGAGAAGTCCCGACCGGCCTCGTCGCAGAAGCGGCGGAGCGCATCCAGTCGCTCGGCGAGCACCGCGGGCGGCAGCAGCTCGTGGGTGTCGCGCCCGGGCGTCGGGGGCGAGTAGACGGCCCAGCCGTCGGCGTAGGCCGCAACCCGCCGCAGCACCGCGTCGCGAAACCCTCCGAGCAGCACAGGGATCCGGTTCCCGGGCTGCGGCGGCTGCGGGTGGAAGCCGGCCTCGACGTGGCGGTAGAAGTCGCCGGCGAACGAGCTCACGCCTTGCTGCCAGGCGCGCTGCATCAGCTCCGTGTGCTCGTCGAGCCGGGCGAGCCGCCGGTCCATGCCGACGCCTACGGCGTCGAACTCCTCCTTCATCCACCCGGTCCCGACGCCGAGCAGAAGGCGCCCCCCGGCGAAGGCATCCACGGTGGCGAGCTGCTTGGCGAGGATCACCGGCGGCCGCAGGATCGAGACCAGCACCCGCGTCCCCAGGCGGATCCGCGTGGTGGCACCGGCGACGGCCCCGAGCAGAGCGGTGGCCTCGAGGTAGGGGAAGGACGGATCGAAGTCGTAGGCGCCGTCGGCGGTCCCCGGGTACCGGCTCGCGACCTTCGCGGGCCCGATCAGGTGATCGAACACCCAGAGCGAGTGGTAGCCGGAGTCCTCGGCGGCACGGGCGACCCGGAGGACCGCGTCGACCGTGGTGCGAGGGCCCGACTGGGGGAGGTGGAGGCCGAGCTTCATGATTCGGAACAATTACTACACTTGAGGTCCAATGGACAACAGGAAGTTAAGTTCCGTATGGTGGCGACACGGTGAAGGAGCGCGGCGCCGAACGGCCGCCCGGCGACGGAGGAGGGGAGATGCAGTGGGCTCACGAGTGATCGACCTCGGTACACCGCACCTCGTCCTCGAGCGCCGAGGCGTCCTCGCGTGGTGCACGATCGACCGCCCCGAGGCGCGGAACGCCCTGAGCCCCGCCATGTACCGGGGCATCGGCCGGGCCTTGGAGCTGGTCACTGCCTCCGACGAGCTCGAAGCGCTCGTGCTCACGGGGACCGGCGACGTGTTCGTGCCGGGCGGCGACATGGGAGACCCCACGCAGGCCGAGCCCTGGCCCGGGCAGGTCCTGCCCTTCGGGGCCCTGCGGCACAGCCGCGTTCCGGTCGTGACCGCCGTGAACGGCATCTGCCAGGCCTCCGGCCTGCTGCTCGCCCTGCTCTCGGATGTCGCCGTCGCCAGCGACCGGGCGGTGTTCCGCGCCCCCGAGCTGCTGCGGGGCTTTCCCGACATGTGGTTCGCCGCGGTCCTGCCCGCGCACGTCGGCGTCGGGAGGGCCCGCGATCTGATGCTCACGGGCCGCCGGGTCGACGCCCGCGAGGCCTGCGCCATCGGCCTCGTCGAGCGGGTGGTCGCCCACGACGAGCTCGAACAGGCCGCCGAGGAGGCCGCCTACGAGCTGCTGGAGGCGGCGCCGCTGGCGCGCAACGCCTGGCGCCGGGCGGTCAACGCCTCGTACGGCGTGGTCGACGAGTCGAGCCAGGAGGCGGCCGCCAGCAGCCCGGAGGTCACGGAGGGGTTCGGCGCGTTCCTCGCCAAGCGTCCCCCCGCCTGGAGCCGGCGCCCGACGACCCAGCCGCTCGCCACGGGCGACCACGGTGAGTGATCATCCGGAGGTGACGATCACAGAGCCCGAGGTCGGGATCATCACCGTGACGTTCGACCGCGACGAGAAGCGCAACGCGGTGAACCCCGCCATGACCGACGCGCTGTGGTCGGCGTTGGACGCGCTGATGGACCGCGACGACCTGCGGTGCATGGTCATCACCGCCGTGGGCAGCTACTTCAGCGCCGGCATCGACCTGGCTCACGGAGCCGGCCGGCGCCCGGCGAACCCCGAGACGGCCCACCTGCACCCGGGTTGGAGCTATCGGCGCAACTACCGCAGCCATCACCTCCTCTACGACGAGATGGAGACCACGGAGAAGCCGATCGTCCTCGCCGCCCAGGGGACCGTGCTCGGCTGGGGCGTCGAGACGGCCGTCGCGTGCGACTTCCGGTTCTGCACCCCCCGCACCGCGTGGGGCCTGCCCGAGCCGGGGCTCGGTGTGCTCGCCGGCAGCGGGGGCACCACCCGCCTCACCCGGCTCGTCGGGCCGCACTGGGCGAAGTGGCTGGCGATGGCGGGCCAGAGGATCACGGCGCAGAAGGCTGTCGAGATCGGCCTCGTGCACCAGGTCCTCCCGGAGGAGACGCTGCTCGACGAGGTCTACGCCTTCTGCCGCGAGCTGATCGCGATCCGCGCCGAGACCCTGGGCCTCGCCAAGCTCGTCGTCGACCTCGCCGCCGACGTCCCCGACCGCAACGCCCAACGCCACATCGACCGCATGGCCAACTCGCTGCTGCGCACGGGTTCCTCGACGTTCGACGAGCGCGCCGCCCACCACCGGCGAACCGCCGCCGGCCCGAGCCAGGAGGAGACGTCATGACCGTCGATCGAGAGCTCGTCCTGGAGCTGTCCCGCATCTCCACCCCGTCGATCGTCAACGCCATCGAGCTGCTCGACCTGCGCCCTGGGGACGAGGGCTACACCGACTCGTCGATCCGCTGCCTCACGCCGACCCTGCCCCCGGTCATGGGCCACGCGGCCACGGCCAAGGTCGTCACCCGGCGGGACCAGGGCGGCGACGGGCCGTCGTTGCAGCTCGCGGACCTGTGGGAGTACGTCGCCACGCTCCCGACACCCCGTGTGATCGTCATGGAGGACGTCGCCGAGCCGCCGGGGCACGGGAGCATGTGGGGAGAGGTGCACGCCAACGTGATGGTCGCCCTCGACTGCCACGCGGTGATCACCAACGGCGTCGTCCGCGACCTGCCGGAGATGCAGGCGGTCGGCTTCCGCACGTTCGCCGGCGGGCTCGTCCCGTCCAAGGGTGTGCTGCGCCTGCTGGAGGTCGGCGGGCCGGTGGCCGTCGGCGGGCTCGCCGTCCGGCACGGCGACCTGCTCCACGCCGACCTGCACGGTGTGGTCCACGTGCCCGACGAGGCCGTCTCCGCTCTCCCGGACAAGGTCCGCGAGGTCGAGGCGAACGAACGCCGGACCATCGCCTACTGCCAGGCCCCCGGCTTCACGCTCGAGGGCCTGCTCGCCATGCGCAAACGGGTGACGCACTAGCCCACCCGATCGATCAGTACCAGGGAGGAACCAATGGTCGAAACAGCATCGATCGAGGAACGGCTCGACGCCATCGAGGTGCACGACGTCGACACCCATGTCAGCGAGCCGCCGGACCTGTGGACGAGCCGCATGCCGTCGAAGTGGGGCGACGAGACGCCCCACGTCGAGGCGGGGCCCGACGGCAGGCGTGCGTGGTTCTCGGGCGGCGAGCGAATCATGGGCGCGGCCGGTGCGGCCGACGAGCACCCTCTGCTCGACACCGACACGTGGGCGGGCGCCACCGACCCGCACGCGCGGCTGCGGTGGATGGACAAGCACGGGATCCGCTCGCAGGTGCTCTACCCCAACCTCGTCGGCTTCTTCGGGGCGATGTTCGCCACCCGCGACCCGGCCTTCGGGATCGACGTCTACCGCGCCTACAACGACTTCCAGACCGACTTCTCCTCGGTCGCGCCCGATCGGCTCATCCCCCTCGCCAACCTGCCGTTCTGGGACCTGGACGCGTCGGTCGCCGAGCTCGAGCGCTGCCACGGGATGGGGCACAAGGGCCTCAACTTCGGCTTCCGGTTCGAGCAGATCGGCCTTCCCCGGCTCCGGGACATGCATTGGGACCCCATCCTCCGGCGTGCCGAGGAGATGGGCTGGTCGGTGAACTTCCACGTGGGCTTCAGCGGCAACCCCGCGGACGACCCCGCTCTGCAGTTCGACGTCGACCACAGCGACTTCGACCGGGTGAAGTTCGCCGCCGCGCTGTTCGCCGGCAACATGCAGTGCATCGCCGAGCTGATCATGAGCGGCCTGTGCAAGCGGTACCCGACGCTCAAGTTCGTGTCGGTGGAGAGCGGCATCGGCTTCATCCCCTATCTGATCGAGGCGCTCGACTGGCAGTTCGTCAACCAGAACCTGCACCGGACCCACCCGGACTGGCTGCGGCCCTCGGAGTACTTCCGGCGGCAGATCTACGGGTGCTTCTGGTTCGAGCAGGACGTCGCCCGGCTCGCCGACCTCTATCCCGACAACTTCATGTTCGAGTCGGACTACCCGCACCCGACCAGCCTGACCCCGGCCGACGACCTCGAGTTCGTCCTGGGGCCGAGGGAGACGATCATCGCCAACCTGGCGACGCTCCCCGACGACCTGTTGCGCAAGGTCGTGCACGACAACGCGGCGCGCGTCTACGGCCTCGACTAGCGCCGGAATTATAATTCCGGTACGTTGAGATCGTCAGCCCACCACGGAGGTTGTGCATGTCGGTACGGGGCAAATGGGCGCGGTCCACGCAGCGCTGAGCGGGAGATCCGCCGGCCCGGTGTTCCTGCCGTGGGTGTGGGAGCTGGCCGCCGAACGGGCCGGGATCGACGTCACCGCGATGGCGGCGTCGCCGACGGAGCTCGTCTCGGCGCTGAGCCTCACGGCCGAACTGGTCGAGTCCGACGCGGTCGTCGTGCTGGTCGACGACCTGGACGCGCCCGCGCTGGAGGCGCTCCGCCGCCTGGCCGCCGCCGCTGGGCGCCGTGACCGTGTCGCCGTCGTGCCCGGCCCCTGCCTGCTGGCGGAGCGCCGGGGGCTGGGGGACGCCGACGACCGCGACGAGGCGGCCGAGGACCTGGCCCGGGCCGCCCTCGAGACCCGCGTCGACGTGCTGGCCCTGGACGAGCCCCGGCCGGACCCGTCGTCGGCCGGCTGCTTCCGGACGCTGGCGCGCATGGCGGCCTTCCACGGCGCGCGCACGCTGGTGATCGGCCCCGCCGCCGCCTCGTTCGCGCTCGACGCGGGCGTCGACGCCGTCGACTGCGGGCCCGCCGGGCCGTTGGGCGCGGGGGTGGCGGTCGCCGCTCCACTGGGCGTACCCAGCGGATTGGCGGTGGTCACCACCCCATGGTCGCCCCGCTCGACGGACGCGGAGGCCCTGCGGGCACGGGCTCGCGAGGTCCACGGTCAGCGAAGGGACGCGGTGGCGTGACCCTCACGATCGACATCGACACCGGTGGCACCTTCACCGACGGTGTGTTCACCCGGGACGGGGTCGCCCACGGCGTGAAGGTCCTGACCACGCCGCACGACCTCACCGTCGGGATGCTGGAGTGCATCGACGCCGGTGCCGGTGTGCTCGGCCTCCCGGTGCAGGAGATGCTGCGGGAGGCCCTGGCGGTCAGGTTCTCGTCGACCATCGCCACCAACGCCATCCTCGAGCGGCGGGGCCCCGCCATCGGGCTGATCGTGAGCGCCGGGGCCGAGCACGACCTCTACGGTGCGCCGCTGGTCGAGGCCGGCATCGTCCGCCCCGAGCTCGTCGCCGGGGTGGCGACACCCGTCGACCTCGACGCCACCCGCGTGGTCGTCGAGCGTCTGCTCGACGGGGGAGCGCGGGCGCTGGTCGTCAGCCTCGACGGCTCGTGGCACGATCCCGGGCCCGAACGGGCGGTGCGCGCCGCGGTGCGCAGCCTCTATCCGCCCTACTACCTGGGCGCGGTGCGGGTGTTCCTGGCCAGCGAGCTCAGCGCCCTGCCCGGGGCGGCCGAGCGCACCGGCACGGCCGCGCTCAACGCCTTCGTGCACGACCGCCTCGCCCGCAGCATCTACCGGGTCGAGGAGGAGCTGCGGCGCCGTGGCCTTCGGCATCCGCTCCTGCTCGTGCACGGGCACGCCGGGCTGGCGCGCAGCGCCAAGACCCTGGCCGTCCACACCTACAACTCGGGGCCGGTCGCCGGCGTGCGGGGTGCGGCGGCCGCAACCAGCGATCTGGGCAAGGTCGCGGTGACCCTCGACATCGGCGGCACCAGCGCCGACGTGAGCCTGGCGGAGTCCGACGGGTCGAGCCTGACCTGGACCGGCTCGGTGGGCCTCGTCCCCACCCACGTGCCCTCGGTGCCGGTCGACGCCCTGCCGATCGGGGGAGGGTCGATCGCCTGGGCCGACGGTGCCGGCCTCCAGCTCGGTCCTCGTAGCGCCGGGGCGCATCCCGGCCCGGCGTGCTTCGACCGCGGGGGAGCCGAGGCGACGCTGACCGACGCCAACCTGCTGCTGGGCCTGCTCGACGCCGACGCGTTCCACGGCGGTCGGCTCCCGCTGGTCCGGGCACGGGCCGAGGTCGCCCTGGGCGCGCTCGCGGCCGCGTCCGGGATCGAGCTCGGCGAGGTCGCCCGCCGGGTGCGCGACCGGGCCGAGGCCGTCATCGCCGACGGGTTGTCCGCGCTCCTGGCCCGCCGGGGCGTCGACGCCGCCGACGCCGTGCTCGTGGCCTACGGCGGCGGAGGCCCCCTGCACGCCGCCGGCATCGCCGGGCGCGCCGGGATCGGGCGGGTGCTCGTGCCCGACCACGCGGCCGTGTTCAGCGCCCTGGGCGTGAGCAGCCTGGACGTCGCTCACCACTACCCGCTCCTGGTCACCGGGCCCGTGGCGCCCCAGGCGGTGTCCGACATGCTCGGCGCGGCCCGGCGCGACATGGAGGCCGAGGGCTTCGCCGGCTCGGACCAGCACACCGACCTCGAGCTCGTCGATCCCCGGCGTCCCGGTGTCGTCCGCTGGCGCCACGCCTTCGCCGCCCCGCCCACGGCGTCCGACCTCGTCCCCCTGGTCGCCGAGCTCGACGAAGTGGCGATGGAAGGAGACCTGCTGGTGCTCACGATGACGGCGCTGACGCCCCACCCGGACAGCGCGCCCGCCCCGGCCGACGCCGGCGAGCCAGGTCGTCGCCCGGTCGACTGGGGCGACGGACCGACCGACACTCCGGTGATCCCCGCCGCCTCACTGGGCGACGGTGCGACGGTGGAGGGCCCGGCGCTCGCCGCGGGGCCCGACACCACCGTCGTCGTCCCGCCGGGCTGGCGCCTGACCCGCACGAGCCGCTCGGGCCTGGTCGTGGAGGCGGTGCGGTGACGCAGGTCCGTATCACCGAGTACCTGAGCATCGACCTGGAACCCGAACGCTGGACGTGCGTCGTCTGCGGCCACGACCTCGGCGACGCCCGCGGCGACTACAAGCAGGGCTGCCTCGTCGCCGCCCGCAACCCGTTGGAGATCCACAGTGCCGGCGTCGACCCCGTGGCGGCCGGCCGCGTCTTCGCGCCCGACCCGGAGTGGGTGCGGATCGTGGAGTTCTACTGCCCCGGCTGCGCCACCCTCGTCGAGGTCGAGTACCTCCCCCCGGGGCACCCGCTGACCCACGACATCGAGCTGGACGTCGACGTCCTCAAGCAGCGGTTCGGCAACGACGGCGAGTTGGACGACGACGCGATCGGAGGGCCGTGAAGACGACGGTCGACATCGACATCGGGGGCACCTTCACCGACTGCGTGCTGATGCAGGAGGGTGCCCTCACCCGGTGGAAGACACCGACGACCCGCTACGACCTCGCCGTCGGGGTGCGGGAGGCCATCAGGGGCGCGGCCGAGCAGGCGGGCCTCGATGTCGTCGCCCTGCTGTCGGATGTCGACGCCGTGCGGTACTCCACCACGATCGCGATGAACGCGCTCCTGGAGCGGAAGGGCCCGAAGCTCGGCCTCATCACCACCTCGGGCAACGAGCACATGCTCATGATCGGGCGGTCCCGGCAGTGGGCCGACGGGCTCCACCCCCGCGAGGTCCGGGACATCACCCGGATCCGCAAGCCGGTGCCGCTCGTCCCGGTCGACATGGTGGTCGGCATCCGGGAGCGGATCGACTACTCGGGCGCGGTCGTCGCGCCGCTCGACCTCGACGACGTCCGCGGCAAGGTGCGCCACCTCGTCGACCGCGGTGCCCAGGGGTTCGTCGTCGCCCTGCTGTGGTCGCACGTCAACCCGGCCCACGAGGCCGCGGTCCGGGAGACGATCGAAGAGCTGTACCCCGACGTGCACCTCGGCGGGCTGCCGGTGTTCTGCTCGTCGGACGTCTCGCCGACCTGGCACGAGTACCCGCGGGCCAACGCGGCCGTGCTCAACGCCTACCTGCACTGGGCCCTGCAGGACGAGCTGAGCGCCCTCGGCGGCGAGCTGCGCGAGCAGGGCTACCGCCGCCCGCTCATGGTCGTGAACAACGTGGGCGGGGCGGCCAAGGTGACGCGCACCCGGGCCCTGGACACCTGGGCGGCCGGTCCGGTCGCCGGCCTGTTCGGCAGTGCCTACCTGGCCGGCCACTACGGGCTGGAGAACGTGGTCGTGACCGACATGGGCGGGACCAGCTTCGACTTCGGCACGGTCGTCGGGGGCGACGTCCGCTTCTTCTCCGAGCAGCCGGTCGTGGACCGGTGGCTCACGGAGACGTCGATGATCGAGGTGAAGTCCATCGGCGCCGGCGGCGGCTCGATCGCCTGGCTGAACCCCGAGATGGACGACCGCCTCGAGGTCGGGCCCCGCAGCGCCGGATCGGACCCGGGCCCGGCGAGCTATGCGCAGGGCGGGAGGGAGCCCACCGTCACCGACGCCGATCTGGTGCTCGGATTCCTCGACCCCGACCGCTTCCTCGGCGGCCGGATGCGCCTCGACCGCGATCTCGCCGAGCGCGCCATCCGGCGACGGGTCGCCGAGCCGCTCGGCCTCGACGTCGTCGAGGCTGCCGCGGCCATCCGCACCGCCATCGACGCCCACATGGGCGGCGTCATCGCCAAGGAGCTGTACCTCAAGGGCCTCGACGTGCGGGAGTTCGCGCTGTTCGCCTACGGGGGCGCCGGGCCGCTGCACTGCGCCGAGTACGCCCGACAGCTCGACGCGGACCTGGACTGCTACACGTTCCTGTACTCGAGCGTGTTCTGCGCCCTCGGCGGGGCGTCCATGGACCTCCGCCACCTCTACGAACGGTCGCGTCACGTCGTGCTCTGCGACCCGGCCGAGGGCTTCTGGCTCGACGACCACGAGGCGTTCAACTCGGTCGTCGAGCAGCTGCGGCGCGAGGCGGAGCGAGACGTCGTCTCCGAGGGCTTCACACCGGCCGAGATGGTCTGCACCCTCGAGCTCGACATGCGCTACCGCTACCGGTTCAACCTCACGAGGGTCCGCTCGCCGCACCTGGTGCTGACGAGTGAAGCCGACGTCCGGGGCGTGGCCGCCGCCTTCGCCGAGGAGTACGGCCGGCGCTACTCCGACATCTCGCTCGATGTCGACGGTGCCATCGACGTCGAGGGGTTCCACCTCACGGCCAGCGTCCCCCGCCCCAAGCCGGTGCTGCCCGAGCTGCCGACGGGACGAGCCGACGCGTCGGCCGCCCTGATGACGCGCCGCCCGGTGTTCTGGCCCGACCTCGGCCGCTACGAACCGACGCCGGTCTACGACGCCGACGCGCTGCGATCGGGAAACGTCATCGAGGGCCACGCGATCGTCCAGGGCCCGGACACGGCCATCGTCGTCCCCGCCGACCGGACGCTCACCATCGACCGCATCGGCACCGCCGTGCTGCGGCCCAGCTAGGAGAGACCATGCGCATCGATCGCGAGCTCGTAGCCCGCTATCGCCTCGAACCCAGGACCGACCGGGAGGAGCGCGTCGCCGACGCCCTCGGTGCTGCCGACTTCAGCGTCTACTCCACGAAGCTCGAGCTCTTCTGCGAGGAGGGCAAGGAGGTCATGGTGAAGACCGGCCTCTCGGAGATGATGCAGGCCGGCGACTGCATCGTCGGCGTCTACACGGCATCGGGGGACCTGGCCATCGCCTGCGTCGGGACGTGCGTCCATGCCGCGACGGGGCAGATCCCGTTGAAGTACATCCTGAAGTACTACTGGGACGACCCCACGGTCTCGGTCCGCGAGGGCGACAACTTCTTCGCCAACGAAGCGCAGCTGGGCGGCATCCACAACCCCGACCAGATGAACGCCATACCGATCTTCTGGGAGGGCGAGCTGGTCGCCTGGGTGGCCGCCGCCTCCCACGAGGCCGAGACCGGCGCGACCGAGCCGGGCGGCATCCCCCCGAGCGGACGTTCCCGCTGGGACGAGGGGTTCAAGACACCCCCGCTCAAGGTGGGCGAGGGGTTCACGCTGAAGGGCGACGTCCTGGCGATGATCGCCAACATGGTGCGCGACGACCGCCTCATCGAGGTGGACCTCCGAGCCCGCACGGCGGCGTGCCTGAAGGTGCGCGACCGGCTCCTCGGCCTGCTGACCGACAAGGGACCGGACTTCCTGATCGGCCTGCTGCGCCGGTCGTGCGAGTCGGCCGCCGAGGGCACCCGCAAGGTCGTGGCCAAGATGCTCGACGGCACCTTCCGGGTGAACATGTTCTTCGACAACGTCGGCCTCGACGAGGGCCTGGGCCGGGTGTCGATCGCCGTCCACAAGCGGGGCGACCAGATCACCGTCGACCTGCGGGGCTGCTCGCCCCAGACACCGTCGATCATCAACGCACCCACCCACGTCATCCGCGCCCACATGGCGGCCATGCTGTCGATGTACCTCCTGCCCGACCTGCCGTGCAGCAGCGGCATGTACCAGCCGTTCGAGTTCATCGCCGCCGCAGAGGGCACCTGCCTCAACCCCACCATGGACGCCGGCATCTCGGGCAGCGTCTCGCTGGCCCCCAAGGCGGTCCAGGGCATGCACTCGTGCCTGAACAAGATGATGTTCGCCACCGAGCTGCGCGAGCAGACCGCCGTCCCCTTCGGGACCGGGGCCCGCGTCTTCGGCTACGGAGGCATCAACCAGTACGGCCACTTCAACGCCGGCGTGCTCGCCTCGTCGATGAACGCCACCGGCGGCGGGGCCCGGCCCGACCAGGACGGCGTCGACTCCGCCGGCTTCTGGTGGTCGGGCTACGCCGACTGCCTCGACATCGAGCACGACGAGATCCAGCACCCGTACCTGTACTCCTTCCGGCGGCTGGCCGCCGACCAGGCCGGGCCGGGCAAGTACCGCGGCGGGGCGGGAGTCGCCAACAACGTCGTCATCCACGGCTCGCCCCACTTCGAGGCGATGATCCTCGGGCAGTGCTGGCGCTTCCCCAACTCGATCGGTCAGTTCGGCGGCTACGCCGGGAGCTGCGCCCCGGCGGTGACCGTCGAGAACGGCGCCTGGCAGCAGGCGCTGGCCGAGCCCGGGTTCGAGAACCCGACGAGCCTCCCCGAGCTGATGTCGGCGCAGCCGGTCGACGGCGACTACACCTTGCGCAGCATGGAGACCAGCAGGACCTATGGCGAGGGCGACAGCATCGGTGTCGTGGCCGTGGCCGCCGGGGGCTACGGCGACGTGCTGGAGCGTGACCCGGCCATGGTGATGGACGACATCCGGCGGGGCGTCTACACGGCCTGGACGGCCGAGAACGTGTTCAAGGTCGCGTTCGACCCGGCCACCCTCGACGTCGATCCGGCGGCGACCGAGCGGCTGCGGGCCGACGAACGGGCGGCCCGTCTGCAGCGGGGGCGGCCCTACGCCGAGTTCGTGGCCGAGTGGGAGCGGCTCGCGCCGCCGCCGGAGCTGCTGCGGTACTACGGCTCGTGGCCCCATCCGGACCGCGTCGCGGTGGCCGACGGAGGTGCACCGGGGTGAGGGGCGTCGCCGGCAAGCGGGCGATCGTGACCGGTGCCGGGTCCGGCATCGGCCGCGCCATCGCGACCCGGCTCGTCGACGAGGGCGCGACGGTGCTGGTCGTGGACGTCTCGGGGGCGGAGGTCGGTGTCGCCGAGGAGCTGGGCCCGGCCGCCGTCGCGCAGCGGGCCGACGTCTCGGTCGAGGCCGACGTCCGGGCAATGGTCGAACGCGCCCGTGCCGAGTGGGGGCGCCTGGACATCCTCGTCAACGGCGCCGCCGGAGCGGCGACCGTGGGCCGGGGGCCGCTCGTCGACGTCGACCCCGACGACCTGCGACGCACGCTCGACGGTGTGCTGGTCAGCGCGTTCCTGGGCATGAAGCACGCCATCCCGTTGATGATCGGGGGAGGGGGCGGGTCGATCGTCAACATCGCCTCGCTCTCCGCGCTGGTCGCCTGGCCCGGCATGGGCTCCTACGCGGCGGGGAAGGCCGGGATGCTGGCGCTCACCCGGGCGGCCGCGGTCGAGAACGCCCGCCAGGGGATCAGGGTGAACGCCATCTCCATGGGGACCGTGGCGTCGCCACCCGTCCTGCGGATGCCCGAGGAGCAGCAGGAGCAGGCTGCGTCGCTCCACCCGATCGGGCGCCTCGGGCGCCCCGACGAGATCGCCGCGCTCGCGGTCTTCCTGGCGTCGGACGAATGCGGCTTCGCCACGGGCGCCAACTTCGTGGCCGACGGAGGCCGCACGGCGTCCGCGGGTCACCCGGGTGACGGAGACGACGCCTCCGGCCGCTGAGGGCCGCCGTCAGCGCCGGTCCTCGCCCCGCAGCGGGGCGAGCCGGTCGATCACCGCCGGCAGCTCTTCGATGCCGTCGCGCGCCCAGCCCTCGAGCCGGGACGGGGGGATGTCCAGGTCGCGGGCGTCGGCCGACAGGTCGGCCAGGCGACCCCGGAACATGGACAGGTACCAGTCCATGCCGTACTCCTCGACGGAGCCGTTCACCATGTCCGGGCGAACCAGGGCCTCCAGCGCGTAGCTGCCCCCGCTGCTCACCCGGATCAGCTCGACGAGTGCCTCCAGCTCCAGGCCCAGGCGCTCGCCCAGCTCGAGCATGCCGGCGACGACCATCACGTTGGCGTCGTAGACCAGTGTGTTGAACAGCTTGGCCAGCTCACCGGCACCGGGCCCACCCATGTGGAGGACCGACGTCGCGGTCGCCTCGAGGATCGCTCGGCTCCGCTCGAAGGCCGCTCGGTCGCCGCCGACCATCATCGACCGGTACGGCTTGCCTCCAGGCCCGCCCGCCGGCCCGCTGGTCATCGCGTCGAGGACGAAGACCCCGGCGACCCGCCCGCGCTCCGCCCATTGGCGCAACTCGGACGGCTTGCCGCGGGGCCGGTTGTTGACCACCACTCCGCCCGGGCGCATTCCGGCGACCAGCTCGGCGACCAGACGCTCGACCGCGTCGTCCTCGACGTCGCGGAAGACGACGACCTCACAGGCGGCGGCCAGGTCCTGGAGCGTCGCTGCGGTGGTCGCGGGCGCATCCTCCAGCGCCGCGGTCGTCGTCGGGTCGTCCGCCCACACCACGAGCGGCCAGCCGGCCTCGGCGACGGCCTGTGCGATCGGCGCCCCGGAGCGCGCCTTCAGCCCCACGAACCCGACCGGTCCGCGGTCAGCCACGCTGCAGCTCGATCTCGCGCTCGCGCACGGCGCTTCGTCGCACCTTGCCCGCGTCGTCGCGCAGGGTCTCGGTGACGAACCGGAACGAGCGCGGGATCTTGTGAGGCTCGACCCGTTCCAGGAGGAAGGTCCTGAGCTCGTCGCCGGTGAGGGCCTGGGTCGCCTCGACGACCGCGTGCAGGTGGTGGCCGAGGTCCTCGTCGGGGAGCCCGACCACGGCGCTCGACGCCACCAGGGGATGTTCGGACAAGGCTGCCTCCACCTCGGCGGGGTAGATGTTCGCGCCGCCCACGAGGATCATGTCCGAGATCCGATCGGTGAGGTGGAGATAGCCGCCGGCGTCGATCCAGCCGATGTCGCCGAGCGACTCCCACCCGTCGTCGAGCACCTTCGCCTCGGCGCCGATGTAGCGGTAGGTGTCGGGCGCGCCCGGGGCCTTGCGCATGTAGATCTCGCCCACCTGGCCCTGTGGGACAGCGTCGCCAGCGGCGTCGACGACCTTCATCTGCCCCTCGGCCACGCGCCCCACCGAGCCGGGGTGGGCCAGCCACTCGTCGCCGGAGATGACGGTCATGGCCTGGGCCTCGGTGCCTCCGTAGAGCTCGAAGAGGTGGCTGCCACCGACCAGGTCGATCCACCGCTCCTTGAGCCATGGCGGGCAGGGCGCGGCCATGTGCCAGACGACCTCCAGCGAGCTCAGGTCGTAGCGGCCGGGGGCGGCCTCGATCGCCCGCCACATCCGCAGCATCATCGTGGGGACGAGCAGGACGAAGCCGACCCGGTGCTGCTCGATGGCCTCGAGCGCCGCCTCGGCGTCGAACCGGGGGAGCACGACGAGGTGCTGCCCGAGGAACGATCCGAGCATCGAGTAGGAGAACGGGCCGTTGTGGTAGAGCGGGCCGGGCACGAGCTGGACGTGCTCGGGCTGCATGAAGAACCGCCGCTGCGCGGCCTCGGGGGCGATGGCGCCGGCCGAACCGGACACGATGACCTTCGGTCGGCCCGTGCTGCCCCCCGAGGTGAGTGCCTTCCACGCCGGCGGCACGGTCGCCGGCAGCGGCGCGTCGCTCAACGCGGCGTCGGGCTCGAACCCGGCCGGGACCGTGTGGCGATCGGCGTGCTGCTCGTCGAGCCCGACGACCAGCGGCGGGTCGGCCAGTTCGATGATCTGCCGGCGCTCGCGGGCCGGCAGCCGCCAGGAGACGGGTTGGGGCACCGCGCCCAGCTTCCAGGTCGCATAGCACGAGACGTAGAACTCGATGCCGTTGCGCAACCCGATCGTGACGAGATCGCCCTGGCTCACGCCGAACGACGCGTAGGCGCGGGCCAGGCGGTTCGAACGGCGGTCGAGCTCGTCGCGGGTGATCGTGACGCCCTCGCACGTCACCGCCGGCCTGTCGGGGTCCGCGGCGGCCGACGTGGTGAGTACCTCGCCGATGGGACGCAGGGGGTTCGACATGTCGCTCCTTGGTGAGGCTTCGGATGTCAGGGCGCGACCACGGTGGCGGGGGTCCGTCCCGCCAACAGGTCGACGACCGATTCCGCCGCCAGGCGGCCCATGGCCGTGCGGGTGCGGACGGTCGCGCTGCCGATGTGGGGTAGCAGTACGGCGCCAGGGGCGCGGACCAGCTCGGGGTGCACCGCCGGTTCGTCCTCGAAGACGTCGAGCCCAGCGGCGAAGATCGTGCCCGCGTGCAGGGCGGCCGCCAGCGCCGCCTCGTCGACGACGGGTCCCCGCGAGGTGTTGACGAGCACCGACGTCGCCTTCATCAGCCCCAGCCGTCGGGCATCGACGAGGTGGTGGCTCTCCGGACCGAGCGGCACGTGCAGGCTCACGACGTCGGCCCAACGCAGCAGGTCGTCGAGGTCGGCGACGAAGCCTTCGTCGCCGGTCGGGCGGCGAGCATGGTGCCGGACGGTCATGCCGAACCCCGCGGCACGCGTGGCGACGACCCGGCCGATGCGGCCCCAGCCCACGACGCCCAGACGGCGGCCGTGCACGTCCTGGCCGAGGTGGTCGTTGATGTTCCACCCGGCCCAGCGGCCGGCACGCAGGTCGGCTTCGGCCTCGGTGGTGCGGCGCGAGGCGGCCAGGATCAGCAGGAAGGCGAGGTCGGCGGTGGCCTCGTCGAGCACGCCGGGCGTGTTGCAGACGGCGATGCCGGCCTCGGCCGCGGCGGCGACGTCGATGTTGTCGACGCCGACCGCGACGTTGGCGATCACCCGCACCCGGCCCCGGCCGACCTCGACGACGGAGCGGTCGATGCGGTCGGTCAAGAGGCAGACCACTGCATCGACGTCGGCCGCCGCGATCCGCAGCTCGGCGGCGCTCATCGGCCGATCGTCGCGCGGCGGGCCGACGAGCTCATGGCCCGCGTCGAGCAGGGGATCGAGGCTGCCGGGCGGCATCCTCCGCGTGACGAGTACTCGGGCCATGTCCCTCCGGCTCGGCAGTTGCGCAGCGCGGAACCATAGGGAATAGTTATTCCGGTTGTCAACGCCCGTCACACGGAACACAGGAGATGACATGGACTACTCGGATCTCGCCCCAGCTCTCGTCGTGGAGGTCGACGGGCCGATCCGGGTGATCACGATGAACAAGCCCGATCAGCTGAACGCCTTCTCCGACGACCTGCACCGGGCGATGTGGCTGGTGTGGGGGCGCCTCATCGACGACGAGGATGCTCGGGCCGTCGTGCTCACCGGGGCGGGCAAGGCCTTCAGCACGGGCGGCTACCTGCCCAACTTCGTCCGCAACAACAAGGACCCGATCGCGCTGCGCCGGGACATCCGTCAGGCCGAGCGCCTCGCGCAGGCCATGATCGACTGCGAGCTGCCGGTGGTGGCCGCGGTGAACGGACCGGCCATCGGCCTCGGCTGCAGCCTGGCGGTTCTCAGCGACCTGGTGGTCATGTCCGAGGAGGCCTACATGGCCGACCCCCACGTCAGCGTCGGGCTCGTCGCCGGTGACGGCGGCGCGGTGGCCTGGCCGCTGGTGATGGGTCTGCTGAAGGCCAAGGAGTACGTGATGCTGGGCGATCGCATCCCGGCCGCGGACTGTGCGCAGCTCGGCCTGGCGTCCCGCGTGGTCCCGACCGGAGACGTGGTGGCCACGGCGATGGCGCTGGCCACGCGGCTGGCGGAGCAGCCGGCGCAGGCGCTCCGCGACACCAAGCGGGCGATGAACCTGCACCTGCGGCAGGCCGCCAACCTGGTTCTCGGCTTCGCCCTGGCGGCGGAGACCGAGTCGTTCGGCACCGACGACGTCCGACGTCGGGCCGAGGAGTTCGTCAGCCGGCGGGACTCGTGACGGGGATCGTCGGGCTCCAGACGGGAGGGTGGCGATGATCGATACCGCGGTGCTGGTCGTGGGCGCCGGTCCGGTGGGCATGGCCATGGCGCTCGTGCTGGACCGGTTCGGCATCCCCCACGTCGTCGTCGAGCGGAGCCTGGGCACGACCGATCACCCGAAGGCGCACGGCTGCATGGTGCGGACCATGGAGCACTTCCGTGTCTGGGGTCTCGAGGACGCCGTGCGCGCCGGGGGCCTCTCACCTCAGGCGACCGGGGTGTGGTTCTGCGAGAGCGTCACCGGGCACGTGTTCGGCGTGCCACGGGCACGGGTGTCGGCGCAGTCTCCGACGTCGGTGTGCGCGGTGACGCAGGACGTGGTCGAGGACGTGCTCGACGGCTCGCTGCGCAAGAACGGCCACACGACCCTGCGGCGGGGGTGCGAGCTGGTCGACCTGACGCAGGACGACCTGGGCGTGACCGCCACCGTGCGGGATCTGGCGACGGGGGAGGACGTCGGGATCCGGGCCGACTACCTGATCGCCTGCGACGGGGCCGGCAGCCGCATCCGCCGGAAGCTCGGCATCGAGCTGGAGGGGCACGAGGCCATGGCCCGCGTCGCCAACTACTACTACCGGGCCGAGGTCGGCCACCTGCCCCAGGTGCACGAGGCCTTCGCCTTCAGTGTCTGGCCCACCGACCCCGACGTCCGGCCCGGGTGGGTCACGTTCGCGGGGAACGCGGGGGATCGCTGGATCTTCACCCAGCCGGTCTCCGACATGGACCACCCCGACGAGGAGGTGCCGGTCCTCAGTGAGGACGAGCTGCTCCCGACGCTGCGGGCGCACTGGGGCATCCCGGATCTCGACATCGAGCTCCTCAACGTCAAGCTGTGGCGCATCAGCGCGCAGCTCCCGACCGCGCTCCGGTCCGGTCGCGTGATCCTGGCAGGCGACGCGGCCCACCTGATCCCACCGTCCGGGGGGCTGGGCATGAACTCGGGCTTCCAGGACGTCCACAACCTGGGCTGGAAGCTGGCGCTCGTCGTCGGGGGCGTCGCCCCCGACGCGCTGCTCGACACGTACGAAGCGGAGCGGCGCCCGGTGGTGGCCGGGATCATCGAGTGGTCGAAGGCGAACGGGCACCGCATGTGGAAGATGCCGGAGGTCATCCGGCGGCGACACGAGGACCCTGAGGCCTGGCGCGAGCTGCTGCTCGACTTCGAGAACCACATGGACAGCGTCGGCCAGCAGCTCGGCTACGTCTACGAGCGCGGTGCGCTCGTCGACGACGGCACGGCAGTTCCGGCCATGGACCCGCAGAACTACTGGCCCACCGACCGGCCGGGCGCCAGGTTCCCCCACATGTGGGTCGACCGGTCGCTGAGCGAGTCGACGATCGACTGGTTCGACGCCGAGTTCGTGCTCGTCTGCGGGCCCGACGCCCACGAATGGCGGGCCGCGGGGGAGCGCGTGGCCGGCGAGTCCCCGGTCCCGCTGCGGGTGCGCACGCTCCCGACCGTCGCCGGCCCGATCGCCTTCGGCGCCACGGGCGCCGTCCTGGTGCGGCCGGACGGCCACGTCGCCTGGCGCCCGTCCGAGATGCCCGACGACCCGACCGCAGCGCTCGCCGAGGCACTGGCGCACATCGTTGCTGGCGGAACCGAGGCTCCGGATGCGGACTGAACAGCACCTTGACAGCGGGTGCAGTTGTAAATAATTCTTCCGGAAAGGGTTGGGGGGACGAGGAGCACGATGCACAAGGGGGATCGGCCGATGCTGGCCCAGGCGTCTACAGGGGCGGGTCGAGGACACGATCCGTCGTGCTGAGGTACATCGCCGGCAAGCTCGCGCGGACGGTCGTGGTGCTGCTGCTCGTGAGCTTCTTCACGGTGGTGCTCCTCGACCTGGCCCCCGGCGATCCGGCGTACGCCATCCTGGGAGCGGACGCCCGGCCGGACGCGGTCGAGGCCGTCCATGCCGATCTCGGCCTGGACCGCCCGATCTACGAGCGCTACGCGGACTGGCTGGGCGACGTCGTCCGGGGCGACTTCGGGACGTCCTACCGGGCCAACGTCTCGGAGGCCGCCCGGGTGAGCGTCACCGACGAGATCACCAGCGCGCTTCCGATCACCGCGGAGCTCGTCGTCCTCTCGTTCCTCCTCGCCCTGCTGGCGGCGGTGCCCATCGGCGTCTACGCGGCCTACCGGAAGGGTGGCGCGTTCGACCGTGCCGCCTCGGCGGTGTTCTCGGTGCTCATGTCGACCCCCGTCTACGTGACGGCCCCGCTGCTGGTGTTCGTGCTCGTCCTGCAGGCGGGGCTGTTGCCGGCGACGGGTTGGGTGTCGCTGTCCGACGACCCCCTGGAGAACCTGCGCCACGTGATCCTCCCCGCCTCGGCCCTGGCCCTCGAGATGGTCCCGGGCTTCGCCATCGTGCTCCGGGCGGACATGATCGGCACGCTCAACGAGGACTTCATCCTCCAGGCCCGCGCCAAGGGCCTGTCGCCGGCGACCGTGCTGGTGCGTCACGCCCTGCGGCCGTCGTCGTTCTCCCTGCTGACGATGGCGGGCATCACGCTCGGCAAGCTGATCGGCGGCGCGGTGATCGTCGAGACGCTGTTCGCCTTCCCCGGGCTCGGCAGCCTCTTGCTCGAGTCGATCCAGGCGCGGGACGTCAACACGGTCCAGGGCGTCGTGATGTTCGTGGCCCTCGCCTACGTCCTCATCAACGGCGCCGTCGACCTGGCCTACACCTACCTCGATCCCCGGGTGCGCCTGAGGGCCACGGCATGAGCCGCGTCCTGCCGCCCGAGGTGCCGTCGTCGGAGATCGAGGACCCGTCCGACCCCGTTGGTCCCGACGAGGGCAGGTCGCCGATCGAGGAAGGGGGCCTGGGGCTCCTCACCACCGGGACCACGGGGGCAGGCAGGCGTCGCCGCCGCCGGGTCGCCGTCTGGCTCGCCGTCGGCTGGCTGGCCCTCGTGATCGGGACGGCGCTCCTGGCCGACCTGCTGCCCCTCGAGCCCTACGACCGCATCGTCAGGTCGTTGCCGCCGCGGTCGCCGATCGGCCTGCGTCTGGACGAGCCCCTCGGGACGGACGGGTTCGGCCGCAGCATGGCGTCGCGGCTCGTCTACGGCGCCCGCCAGTCGCTGCTGATCGCGGTGGTGGCGGCCTCTCTTGCCGGGGCGATCGGCACCGTCATCGGCGTCGTCACGGGCTACATGCGGGGCAAGGTCGACGAGACCGTGGGCGTGCTGCTCGACGCGCTGCTGGCCTTTCCGGCCCTGGTGCTGCTGATGGCCATCGCCTCGATCGGGCGCCGGGACGTCACCACCGTCATCGTCGCCCTCTCGGTCCTCGGGGTGCCGGGCTTCGCCCGCGTGGCCAGGGCAAGGACTCTGGCGCTCGCGGAGCGCGAGTTCGTCATGACCGCACGCTCGATGGGGGCGACGACGTGGCGGATCATGTTCCGCGAGATCCTCCCCAACCTCATGCCGGTCCTGCTCTCGGTGATGCTGCTGGTGCTGGCGGCCTTCATCGTCGCCGAGGGAACGCTCAGCTTCGTGGGGCTCGGCGTCCCGCCGCCGCAGCCGAGCTGGGGCGGGATGATCAACGAGGGTCGCCAGTCGCTGCGGGTGGCTCCTCAACTCATCTTCACCCCCGCGGTCTGCCTGGTCCTGACCGTGATGTCGTTCCGGGTCGTCGGCGAGTGGCTCGGCGACCGGCTCGACGCAGGCGAGGGCGGGCGATGAGCGGCGGCAACGGCAGCACCGATCCCGCGGCCGCGCTCCTCGACGTCCGCGGCCTGAGCGTGCGGTTCCCGACCCCACGAGGCCTCGTGCACGCGGTCGACGACGTCTCGTTCACGCTGGAGACCGGGGAGACGCTCGGCATCGTCGGCGAGTCCGGTTCCGGGAAGTCGGTCCTGGCCCGCTCGATCATGCGCCTGACGCCTTCCACCGCCATGACCTCCGGGTCGGTCACGTTCCTCGGCCGCGACCTCGGGGCTCTCGCGCCACGGGCGGCCCGGTCGGTGTGGGGCCGCGACGTGGCGATGGTGTTCCAGAACCCGATGACGTCGCTGAACCCGGTGATGACGATCGGTCGCCAGCTGGCGGAGCCCCTGCGGCTGCACCTCCGGTCGAGCAAGCGTGAGGCCCGCTCGCGGTCGGTCGAGCTGTTGCGCTCGGTGGGCGTGCCCGAGCCGGAGCGGCGGCTCGACGCCTACCCGCAGGAGCTGTCCGGCGGCATGCGCCAGCGCGTCTCGATCGCCATGGCCATCGCCTGCTCGCCGCAGCTGCTGCTGGCGGACGAACCGACGACCGCCCTCGACGTCACGATCCAGCGCCAGATCCTCGACCTGCTGAGCGACCTGCAGCGCGAGACGCACATGGCGATGGTGCTGATCACGCACGACCTCGGCGTGGTCGCCGGGCGGGCCCGCCGCGTGATGGTCATGTACGGCGGGCGGGTGGTGGAGACGGGCCCGACCGAGTCGATCTTCGAGGACCAGCGCCACCCCTACACCGCATGCCTGCTCGCGGCCGTGCCCCGCATCGAGGCGCCGAGCCACACCCGGCTCGCCGTCATCCCGGGCCGGCCGGTCGACGTCGTCGACCCGTCGCCGGGATGTCGGTTCGCGTCCCGGTGCCCCCGGGCCCAGCCGCAGTGCCGGCACGAGGACCCCCCGCTCCGCCCGGTGCCCGAGCGGCCCGAGCACAGCTACGCCTGCTTCTTCCCCGTCGGGTCGGCCGAGGATCGCCTCGCCCTGGAGCGCCATGCCGTAGGAGACCAGGCCCGTGGCGGGTAGCGGGAACTCGCACCTGCGCGACGGCGACGACGTGCTGCTGCGCGTCGACGACCTGGTGGTCGAGTACACCACTCGTGGACCGGCGCGCGGCCCCAAGGTCCAGGCCGTGTCGGGCCTGGCCCTGGACGTCCGCCGGGGAGAGACCCTCGGCCTCGTCGGCGAGTCCGGGTGCGGGAAGTCGACGGCCGGGCGGGCCGTGATGATGCTCACCCGGCCCACCTCGGGCAGCGTGGTCTTCGACGGTCTGGACCTGACGGCGCTGGGTGGCCGCGACCTGCGCCGGGTGCGCCACCGCCTCCACATGATCTTCCAGGATCCGGCCTCGTCGCTCAACGAGCGACGCAAGGTGCGAGACATCGTCGGCGAAGGGTTGGCCATCAGCCGGGCTCCCCGCCCGTGGCAGCCGCGCGTCGACGAGGCGCTGTCGGCGGTGGGCCTCGACCCCGACGTCGTCGGGAGCCGCCGACCCCGCGAGCTGTCCGGTGGCCAGTGCCAGCGTGTCGCCATCGCCCGGGCCCTGGTGCTCGGTCCCGACCTCGTGATCTGCGACGAGCCCGTCTCCGCGCTCGACGTGTCGGTGCAGGCCCAGATCATCAACCTGCTCGAGGACATGAAGGCTCGCTACGGGTTGACCCTGGTCTTCATCTCCCACGACCTGGCCGTCGTCAAGAACGTCAGCGACCGGGTGGCGGTGATGTACCTGGGCAAGCTGTGCGAGATCGCGCCGGCCGACCGGCTCTACGACGCGCCGGAGCATCCGTACACGCAGGCGTTGCTGAGCGCGATCCCGCACCCGGACCCGTCGGCCGCGGTTGAGCCGCTGCGGATCTCGGGGGACGTGCCTTCGCCCATCGACCCGCCGAGCGGGTGCCGGTTCCGCACCCGCTGCCCCCGGGCGAGCGACCGCTGTGCCGAGGAGGAGCCGGCGATCCGCGAGGCCGCTCCGGGCCATTTCGTGGCGTGTCACTTCCCAGGCCTTGCCCCCGACAGGAAATGGAATTAATGTTCCGGACAGGTTCCCGAACGTTCGGCAACCTGTCCGACAGCGAATGAGAGGGGGAAGCATGCGCACTCGCTTCGCAGGAGCGCGCCTGGTCTGGCCGCTGGTGGCCTGCCTGGCAGGGAGTCTCGTCGCGTGCGGCGGGGACGACGGTGGAGCCGAAGGTGGTGGGGGCGGGTCGCCCACCGAGACCCCGGGAGATCCCGTCTCGGGCGGGGACCTCACCTTCCTCTACTCGGGGGCCGGCTTCAACGCGTTCGAGCCGGCGGACGTCTCGAACGAGGCGGACAGCGCCGCCGCGTACCTCGGTGCGGTCTTCGGGATGCTCGTCTACGAGGACTACGAGACCGGCGAGGTCGTCCCGTCGATGGCCGAGTCGTTGACCGCGTCCGACTCGGCGCACTGGGTGTTGGGCCTGCGGGAGGACGTGACCTTCAGCGACGGCACGCCGTTCGATGCCGAGGCCGTGAAGTTCAACTGGGAGCGGGCCGCGGGGTTGGCCCAGAGCCCGGTGGCACCGGTCGCCGCCCAGATCGCCTCCCTCACTGTGGCCGACCCGCTGACGCTCGAGATCGAGCTCGCGGCGCCCGACAGCACCTTCGACCGCACGGTCGCTCGGAACCTGGCGTTCGTCGGCTCGCCGACGGCTCTCCAGGCCGACGAGGCATCGTTCCTCCAATCGGATCCGGTGGGGGCCGGGCCGTTCGTCGTCACGTCGATCGGCGCGGACGGCACGGCGGAGTTCGACCGCAACCCCGAGTACTGGGATCAGCCGAAGCCCTACCTCGACCACCTGACCATCCGGTTCGTGTCCGACGACGAGCAGCGCCTGAACACGTTCCTGTCGGGCGATGCCCAGCTCATGGGTGTCGGCATCACCCAGGACGTCTCCTCGATCACCGAGGGCACGGTCGTCGAGCAGGGTGCGCCCGGCGGCGGATCGACGCTCATCTTCAACACCGCGAAAGCCCCCTTCGACAGCGAGACCGCCCGGTTGGCGGTCCAGCACGCCATCAACCGCGACGAGGTCAACGAGATCCGCTACAGCGGCCGGGGCCGGGTCGAGTCGAGCATCTTCACCGACGACAGCCCGTTCCACGACGCCGAGGCGGAGTTCCCCGGCTTCGACCCGGGCGAGGCCCAGAGCCTGTTCGACGAGTACGCCGACGAGACGGGGGAGCCGATGTCGATCCAGTTCACCGCCCCCCAGGCGGCGCGGGCGACGGCCGAGCTCTTCCAGGCCCAACTGCAGGAGTTCGACAACGTCGAGGTCGAGCTGAACGTCGTCGACGGGGCGCAGTACTTCCCCGGTCTGCTCTCCGGGGCGTTCGACGTCGCCGTCTTCTCCTGGGCTGCCGCCAACCCGTTGTCGGACTTCCGGACCTTCTACGAGACCGGCGGCCCCCTCAACCTCGGTGGTTACTCCAACCCCGAGGTGGACCGCCTGCTCGCCGAGGCCGCTGCGACGACCGACGAGGCCGAGCAGGCGGATCTCCTCAAGGACGTCCAGGAGATCGTCGTCAACGACGACGCCGTCGCCTACTTCCTCGTCCAGACCCCGAGCCGAGCCCTCGTCGCCGACGACGTCGTCGGCCTCGACAGTGCGGTCGACGGGATCTGGCTGTGGGACCGGGTGTCGCTGCGATGAGCGCCCGACTCGACTGGATGATCTCGGTCGACGACCACGTGCTGGAGCCCCCGCACGTGTGGGAGAGCCGGCTTCCCGCCAAGTACCGGGACGTCGGGCCGACGATCCGGCGGGACGATGCCGGGGAGGCCTGGTTCTTCGAGGGCAAGCGCATGCCGACGATCGGGCTGGCCGCCGCGGCAGGGAAGAAGAGGGAGGAGTTCAGCCCTCTTCCCATGACCTACGACGAGATGCGCCCCGGCTGCTACGACCCCCGGGCGCGCCTCGAGGACATGGACCGCGACCGGGTGCTGGCATCCCTCTGCTTCCCGTCGTTCCCACGCTTCTGCGGCCAGACCTTCTACGAGGCCCAGGATCGGGAGCTCGGTCTGCTCTGCGTGCAGGCCTACAACGACTGGATGCTCGAGGAATGGGCCGGCAGCGCCCCCGGGCGCTTCATCCCGATGATCATCATCCCCCTCTGGGACCCGATGCTGGCTCGGGAGGAGATCGAGCGGACAGCTGGGCTGGGCGCGAAGGCGGTGGCGTTCAGCGAGAACCCCGTTCCCCTCGGCCTCCCGTCCATCCACGACCGGGACCGCTACTGGGAGCCGGTGTTCGCCGCCGCGGCCGAGACCGGCATGGCGCTGTGCACCCACCTCGGCTCGTCCTCGAAGCTGCCCAGGACGGCACCGGACATGCCCATGATCGCGACCATCGCGCTGCAGCCGATCAACATCGCGTCGACCTGCATCGACTGGCTGTTCAGCGGGGTCCTGCCCCGCCACCCGGGCCTCAAGGTGTGCCTGTCCGAGGGTGGCATCGGGTGGATCCCCTACGTGCTCGAGCGCTGCGACTACGTGGTCGAGCGACAGGGCTACTGGGCGAGCAAGGGCGACTTCGAGGGCGACCTGTCGAGTGGCGAGGCGAAGCTCGTCGAGGGGACCGGTGCCGAGCTCGGCGCCCTGCCCTCGCAGCTGTTCCGCGACCACCTCTACGGCTGCTTCATCGACGACGCCCACGGCGCACAGTCGATCGAGGCGATCGGCGTCGACAACGTCATGATCGAGACCGACTACCCGCACACCGACTCGACCTGGCCGAACTCGATGGCGATAGCCCACGAGCGCCTCGGGTACCTCCCCGAGGACGTGCAGTTCAAGGTGCTCCGGGGCAACGCGGAGCGGGTCTTCGACTTCACGCCGGCCGACCTGCCCGATCTCGCCGGGCCCTGAACCGGGAGCTGCCGAGCGATGGACGTGTGGGTGTCGCTGCCGCAGGCCGCGCCACGTGACCTGGTGGCCCTGGCGAGCGAGCTCGACCACACCGGCGTCACGGGAGTGGCCGTCTCGGACCACATGTGCGTCCCCGACGACGTGGCGTCGGGCTACCCGTACGCGGGCGGTCGGCCACCCCAGTTCCCCGCGGACGCCGAGTTCCCCGATCCGGTCACGCTGATCGCGGTCATGGCCGGGGTCACGAGCCGGCTCCGGTTCATGACCCATGTCCTGCTCGCTCCGCTGTGGCACCCGATCGCGCTCGCCCGCCAGGTCGCGACCGCGGCGGCCTTCGCGGATGGCCGGTTCGACCTGGGCGTCGGGGTCGGCTGGATGCGGGAGGAGTACGACGCCCTCGAGGTCGACTTCGAGCGGCGGGGGAGTCGCCTCGACGAGGAGATCCCCCTGCTCCGCCGCCTCTGGCAGGAGAGCGTCGTCGAGCACCCCGGCAAGCACCACGCGTTCCGCGGCGTGTCCGTCCGGCCCCTCCCTCCGTCGCCCGTCCCCGTTCTCGTCGGCGGTCACAGCCGAGCCGCGATCCGGCGCGCCGCCCGGCTAGGCGACGGCTGGGTGGGCGTCAACCCCGAGCTCGACGAGCTGCAGGCGTTGCTCGCGCTGGTGCAGGAGGAGCGGGCGCAGGCCGGCACCGGTGACAGCTCGTTCCTCGTGCGCAGTGGTGTGAAAGGCGCCCTCACCGACGAGCGTCTCGCCGCCCTCGCCCGCATGGGGATCGACGGGCTCGTCGTCCTCCCCTGGCAGCTCTCCGGGCCACGACCGGCCGGCGACGCTCCCCCTGCGTCGCCGGCCGCCGTGGCCGAGGCGGCAGCCGAGATCGCCCGCCGGGTCGAGTCGGTCACGGCCGCCCGCCGCCACCCAGAGTCAGGATCACCGTGATGCGCAGGACGCTGTACGACGAAGCCCACGAGCTGTTCCGGAAGACCGTGAGGACCTTGATCGAACGCGAGGTCGCCCCCCACTTCGGAGACTGGGAGCGGGCCGGCATCGTCGACCGGGCGCTCTACCGGCATGCCGGGGCCGCCGGCCTGTTGGGCCTCACGATTCCCGAGGAGTTCGGCGGCGGCGGCTCGGCCGACTTCCGGTTCGAAGCCGTCATCCAGGAGGAGTTCGGCGCCAGCGGGATGCTCAACGCCGGCCAGGGCATCCTCAACCACAACGTCGCGGTCGCCTACCTCCGGTCGGTGGCCGACGAGCAGCAGCGGGCCCGGTGGTTCCCCGGGCTCGCCTCCGGAGAGCTCCTGGCCACCGTGGCCATGACCGAGCCCGGCACCGGCTCCGACCTCAACGCCATCGCCACCCGCGCGATCCGCGACGCCGACACCTACGTCCTGAGCGGCGCGAAGACCTTCATCTCCAGCGCCCACAGCAGCGACCTCGTCGTCGTCGCCTGCAAGACGGGCGACTCCGGCGACCGTGGCCGCGCGCTGAGCCTGCTCGTCGTGGAGTCGGGCACGCCCGGGTTCAGGCGGGGTCGCAACCTCGACAAGGTCGGCCAGCACGCGGCGGACACCGGCGAGCTGTTCTTCGACGACGTCGCCGTCCCCGCCGCCAACCTGCTGGGCGAGGAGAACCAGGGATTCCGGTACCTCGTCGAGAACCTGCCCTCCGAGCGGCTCGGGATCGCCGTGGTCGCGCTGGCACACGCGGAGGCCGCCTTCGGCTGGACGCTGGAGTACTGCAAGGAGCGCCACGCCTTCGGGTCGCCGATCGGCTCGTTCCAGAACAGCCGGTTCGCGCTCGCCACCATGCGCACGGAGCTGGACGTGGGGAGCGCCTTCGTCGACCGCCAGATCGAGGCGCTGAACCGCGGCGAGCTCTCCGCGGAGGAGGCGGCCGAGGCGAAGTGGTGGTGCACCGATCTCAACCGGCGGGTGCTCGACACCTGCCTGCAGCTCCACGGGGGCTACGGCTACATGGAGGAGTACCCCATCGCCCGGGCCTGGCGCGACGGGCGGGTCATGTCGATCTACGGAGGGACGAACGAGATCATGAAGGAGCTCATCGGCCGCCGGATGCTCGGGGTCTGACCCGTGGACGACCTGTCCCGACGTGTCGCCCTGGTCACCGGGGCCGGCCAGGGCGTCGGAGCCGCCATCGCCCGGGCCCTCGCGGCCCGCGGTGCCGCCGTGGCGGTCAACGACCTCGCCGCCGACCGGGCCGACGGCGTGACCGAATCGATCCGCGAGGCCGGGGGACAGGCCGTGACGGTGGCCGCGGACATCACCGAGCCGGACGAGGTCGAGGACATGGTCCGCAGCGTCGCGGCGCGGGTGGGTCCGGTGGACGTCCTCGTCAACAACGCGGGCCTGCCGCCGTCGGGCATCCGGGCGACGCCCTTCGTCGAGACGACCCGGCCCGACTGGGACAGGTTCATCTCCCTCAACCTCTACGGCGTCCTGCACTGCTCCCGGCTCGTCCTCGAGCACATGGTCGACCAACGGTGGGGGCGCGTCATCTCGATCGTGTCGGATGCCGGGCGCGTCGGCGAGCCGGGCATGGCCGCCTACTCGGCGGCCAAGGCAGGAGCGATGGGCTTCTCCCGGGCGCTGGCCAAGGAGGTCGGCCCGCACGGGGTGACGTGCAACTGCGTGTCGCTCGGCTCCATCGCCCCAGCCGGGCAGGAGCCGGATGCCGCGGCTCGTCGGGCGATCGCCCGCTATCCGATGCGGCGCCTGGGAACCCCGGAGGACGTCGCCGGAGCCGTGCTGTGGCTGGCCTCCCCCGCGGGCGACTGGGTGACGGGCCAGACGGTCGCCGTGAACGGTGGCTATGTCCCCTCGTGACGGACAGGGGCCCGAGGCAACGATGGCAGCGACGCGAGGAGACACGGACGTGACGGGAACCGACTGGGGCGTGAGCGATGCGACCGACAGCGCTCTGCGGCTCCTGCATGACGCCACCGAGAAGGTGCCCGACCAGGCCTTCCTCGACTTCGACGGCACGTCGTTCACCTATGCCGAGGTCTGGAGCCGGGCCGCCGCCATCGCTCAGGGCCTGCGGAGCACCGGCGTGGCGAAGGGCGACACGGTCGTCTCGATGCTGGACAACAACAGCGACAGCGTCGCCGCCTGGTTCGGGGCCAACATGATCGGCGCCATCTGGGTCGGCATCAACACCGCCCTGCGCGGCGAGTTCCTCCGACACGTCCTCGCCGACTCCGGAGCTCGCGTCGCGCTCTGCGAGGCCGACTTCGTCGATCGCTTCGTCGCCGTCGAGGGCGGCGTCGGCACGCTGGAGCGGCTCGTGGTCCGCGGGGATGAAGTTCCCCGCAACCGGGCCGGCGGGTGTGCGGTCGAGTCGCTCGCCGAGCTCTGCAGCGGGGGAGGGACAGCCGGCCCGATCGAGCCGACGGCGTCGGACGTGTCGCTGCTCGTGTACACGAGCGGGACGACCGGGCCCTCCAAGGGCTGCGTCATCTCCCACGGTTACGTCGTCAACCTGGCCCGCCGGTTCCTCGAGCAGACCGACCGCTGCGGCGACGACCTCAACTGGAGCCCGCTGCCGATGTACCACTTCAACCTGATCGGCAACACCATCGCGGGCACGCTGATGGTGCAGGGGACGGCCGCGATCGCGCCCCGCTTCTCGGTGTCGCGGTTCTGGCCGGAGATCGAACGCACCGGAGCACGGGTGGTGAACCTGCTCGGGTCGATGGGAGCGCTGATCGCGGCGATGCCGGACACGCCGGAGATGGCGCGGTGCCACGGACAGATCCGCGTCGTCCACGGCGCACCGTTCCCGGCCGAGCTGCAGCAGACGTGGCGTGAGCGGTTCGGCGTCCGGCGCGTCGGGGGCGGCACCTACGGCCTCACCGAGGCGGTCCCCCTCACGACACTGCGCCACGGAGAGCCCGAGGCGCCCGGCACCTCGGGGCGGCGCAACGACCGTGACTTCGACGTGCGCATCTTCGACGCCGACGATCGCGAGCTCCCTCCCCGCGAGGTCGGCGAGATCGTCGCCCGCCCCCGGCGCCCGAACGTGATGTTCGACGGCTACTGGAAGCAGCCCGAGTCCACCGTCGCCGCCACCCGCGACCTGTGGCTCCGCACCGGCGACCTCGGGATGTTCGACGACGACGGCTTCCTGCACTTCGTCGACCGGAAGAAGGACTACCTGCGACGACGGGGCGAGAACATCTCCAGCCAGGAGCTCGAGGCGACCTACATCGGCCACCCGGCGATCGCCGACGTGGCCGTGCACGCCGTCACCTCCGAGCTCGGCGAGGACGACGTGAAGGTCACCGCCGTCCTCGCCGACGGATCGGCACTCGCGCCCGAGGAGCTGTTCGAGTGGTCGAAGGAGCGTGTCCCCTACTTCGCCCTCCCTCGCTACATCGAGTTCCGGGAGGCACTGCCGACCAGCGCCGTCGGCAAGGTCCTCAAGCACCGGCTCCGCGACGAGGGCTGCACGCCCTCGACCTGGGACCGCGAGCGCGCCGACGTCACCTGGGAGCGACGGTGAACGCCCGCCCGGTCGTGCAGGTCGGCTTCGTCGGCCTCGGCGACCAAGGTGCCCCGATGGCTCGTGCCATCGCCGAGGCCGGGTGGTCCCTGCACGTGTGGGCGCGACGCCCGCGGTCACTGGATGCGGTCGCCGGCTTGGCGCACACGGTCGCCGACGACCTCGTCGGCCTGGGACGGGCGTGCGACCTGGTCGGCCTGTGCCTCGGCGACGACCGGGACGTCGAGCAGGTCCTCGTGACGGGCGGCCTGCTCGAGTCGATGGCCCCGGGCGGCATCGTGGCCAACCACGGCACCGGCTCACCCGAGGCGAGCGAGGCCCTCGCGGCGCGAGCCCGCCGCCACGGTGTGTTCGTCCTCGACGCGCCCGTCAGCGGTGGAGGCGCCGGCGCCCGCGACCACAGCCTGACGGTGATGGCCGGCGGCGATCGGGACGCCTACGAGCGGGCGCGACCGGTCTTCGAGAGCTTCGGCGCCGCGATCGCCTACCTCGGCGCCGCCGGTTCCGGCCAGGTGGCCAAGCTCGTCAACAACGCGCTCTACGCCGCCAACCTCAAGAACGCCGGCGACATGCTGGCGCTCGCCGACGCCTTCGGCCTGGAGGTGCCGCTGATGGTCGATCTCGTCCTGGCGAGCAGCGGGTCGAGCTTCGCCCTCGACGCGCTCGCGCGACGCATCCCCCTGGACCTTGCCGAACACGCACAGGCGCTGGTGCGGAAGGACGTCGGCCATCTGTCCGAAGTCGCCCGCCGCCGCGGGATCGCGGTCGCGGACCTGGAGGAGACGGCACGGCGGGGCGTCCACAGCGTCGTGCCGGCGGTGCGACGGCTGACACAGCCGTGAGCGACGTCGCTGGAGATCCGACGGCACCGACCGCCGAACGCGTCGCCCACCTCCTGGGTCGGATGACCCTGTCCGAGAAGATCGAGCAGATGCGCTGCCTGTGGGGCCCGACGGTGCCGCCCGAGCCGGCGCCCGGGGCGGCGCCGCCGGGGGCGATCACCCACTTCGTCCGGGCCGGCCGGTTCACCCCGCAGGAGGCCGTGCGTCACGTGAACGCCCACCAGCGCGCCTACGTCGAGGCGAGCCGGCTCGGCATCCCGGCGCTGTTCTCCGAGGAGGTGATGTGCGGCCTTCAGGTCGACGGGGCGACGATCCTTCCCGACGGGCTCGGGCAGGCCTCGACCTGGGACCCCGACCTCGTCGAGGAGCTCGGGGGACTCGTGCGCCGCCAGATGACGTCCCTCGGCCTGCGTCAGGCGCTCGGGCCGGTCCTCGACGTCGCCCGAGATCCGCGCTGGGGGCGGATCGAGGAGACCTACGGCGAGGATCCGTACCTGGTCGGCTCGCTCGCCACCGCGTACGTCCGCGGGGTGCAAGGGGCCCGGCAGGGTGGCGTCGCCGCGGTGGCCAAGCACTACGTCGCCCACGGGGCGAGCGAGGGCGGGCGACACATGCAGCCGGCACACCTCGGCACCCGGGAGCTCCACGAGGTCCACGGCCTGCCGTTCGAGATGGCGATCCGCGATGCCGACCTGCGGGGCGTGATGTCGACCTACCACCAGATCGACCAGGTACCGGTCCAGGCATCGCCGGAGCTGCTGACGACCGTCCTGCGCGAGGAGTACGGCTTCGAGGGCATCGTCCTGTCCGACCTCGGCGCCGTCACGCTGCTCCACACCCGGCACCTGGTGACCGGGGGCCCGATGGAGTCGGGCGTGCTCGCCCTGCGGTCGGGCCTCGACATGGACATGCCGGGATCCTGCTTCTCCGAGCTCGCCGCCGCCGTCGAGGAGGGGCTGGTCTCCGAGGACGTCGTCGACGGTGCCGTGGCCCGGGTCCTGCGCGGGAAGTTCGAGCTGGGCCTGTTCGAGCAGCCCTACGCCGACGAGGCGGCCGCACCCGTCGTGCTCGACACCGAGGCCGATCGGCGGGTGGTGCGGCGGGCCGCCACCCGCTCGATCGTCCTCCTCCAGAACGAGGGCGACGTCCTGCCGCTCGGCCCCCACCTGCGATCGGTGGCGGTCATCGGCCCCAACGCCGACCGGGCGCTCGCTCTGCTCGGCAACTACAGCTACCCGGTCGCTACCGCAGCGCTCCAGCTCGTCGCCGACGCCTTCGACCCCGCCACGTCCACGAGGCGGCAGGCCTCGGCCGACGAGCTGGTCGCCCCCGAGGTCCTCGTGTCGGTGCCGACCGTGCTCGATGCACTGCGGGAGCGCGTCGGCCACCTTCGCTTCGCCCGGGGCTGCGGGGTCGCCGACACCGACACCAGCGGCTTCTCCGAGGCGCTGGAGGCGGCGTACTCGTCGGACGTGGCCGTCGTGGTCGTGGGCGACCAGGCGGGGATCATGACCGGGGCCACGGTGGGCGAAGGCCTCGACAGCATGACCTGCGAGCTGCCGGGCGTACAGCGCCAGCTGGTGGAAGCCGTCGCGGCCACCGGGACGCCGGTCGTCGTCGTCCTGTGCAACGGGCGGCCGTTCGTCCTCGGCTGGATGACCCCGATCGTGGCCGCCATCGTCGAGGCCTGGTTCCCGGGTGAGGAAGGAGCCGCGGCCATCGCCGACGTCCTCTTCGGCGTCGCCAACCCGGGCGGCAAGCTGCCGGTGAGCTTTCCCCGGGCGGTCGGGTCACTGCCCCGCCCCTACAACGCTCCCTCGGGCACGTTCGTCCCCGACCAGCGGATCTACTACGAGGGGAGCCACGACCCGCTGTTCCCCTTCGGCCACGGCCTCAGCTACACGACCTTCGAGCTCTCGGACCTCGTCGTCGACCCGCCCCGCACGTCCACCGCCGGCCGGGTGAGCGTGAGCTGCCGCGTCGCGAACGTCGGGCCCGGCGAGGGTGACGAGGTGGTGCAGCTCTACCTGCGCGACGCGGTCGGCCGCACGGCCCGCCCGCCGCTCGAGCTGAAGGGCTTCCGGCGTCTCACACTCGCACCCGGCCAGACGACCCGGGTCGCCTTCGACGTCGCCGCCGACCGCCTCGCTCTCTACGACCCGCCGGCCGGCTGGGTCGTGGAGCCCGGCCGGATCGAGGTCATGGTCGGGACCTCCGCCCGTGACATCCGCTTGCGGGGCGAGTTCGAGCTCACTGGATCCGCGCGAGAGGGAAGGCGGGGTCGAGCGCTCGTCACCCCCACCGAGTCGCTTGCCCCCCGACCTGCCGGAACCTAGTATCGGACTATATATTCCGATTAGCGGGAGAGGGTGAACCAGGTGGCAGACAGCGAGGGCAACGTGCGCGGCGGGAGCGTGGCATCCCCCGACGGCACCCGCATCTCCTACCTCGCCATCGGCCGAGGGCCGCGGGTCCTGTACGTGCACGGTGGGCTGGGGACCGGCCTGTACTGGCGCGCCGGTGGCCTCGCTCCCGGGCAGAACGGCGTGACCCCGCACCTGGAGGACCGCTACGAGTCGGTCCTGATGGACCGGCGTGGACACGGTTCGAGCGATTGGGGCCACGGGCCCCATGCCATCGAGCGTGAGGCCGAGGACGTGCTGGCCGTCCTGGACGCGGTCGGTCCGGTCGCCACGGTGGTGGGCCACTCCTACGGTGCCACCGTCACGCTCGAGGCGGCCTTGCAGGCGAGACCAGAGACGATCGGCCGACTGGTGCTCTACGAGCCGGCGTCGGCCATCCTCGGGCCCGTGCTGCCGGGCGAAGGCTTCGCCACCCTGAGCGAGGCGGTGGCCTCGGGCGCCTACGACGACGCCCTCGAGGTCTTCCTGACCCAGCAGGGCGCCCCCGATCTCGCCGCGCTGCGGGCATCGCCCGTCTGGCCCGTGCTGTGCACGCTCGCCCCGACGCTGGTGCCGACCGTCGCCGCCGTCGATCGCGTGACGAGCATCGACCGCTACCGGGCCGTCTCTTTGCCGACGCTCCTCCTGCTCGGCAGCGAGAGCGCACCCGAGCAGGTCGCCGCCGTCCGGGCACTGGACGAGGCCCTGGACGACAGCTCCATCGTCGCCCTCGAGGGTCACGGGCACTACGCCATCAGCACCGGCCCGCAGCTCGTCGCCGACGCGATCGCTGCCTTCCTCGCGGCGACCTAGGGGAGCCCGGCGCCCGGGACGTCGACCTGGCAGGCCAGAAGGACGGACAGTCGGCTGGTGCGGGGATCGACCGAGCCCAGGGGAGGGGCGGCGCACATGAACAGCGTGCGGCGGTCCTCGCCCCCGAGCGCCACCGCGTAGACGGACAGGTCGCCCGTGTCGACGCGATCGACGACCACGCCGTCGTCGACGCGCAGCGGGCCGGATCCCGTGGCGTCGGCCACCCAGAGGGCACCCTCGGCGTCCAGCGCCAGGCCGTCAGGCAGGGGGAGCCGCCCGCTCTCGTGGTCGAACTGCATCCACACCTGCCGCCCGGACAGCTCACCGGCGGTGTCGACGTCGAAGGCGGAGATCCTGCCGGCGAACGTCTCGGACACCAGGAGCCGTCCGCCGTCGGGCGTGATGACGATCCCGTTGGGGAAGACCAGGTCGGTCGCCGCGACCGCGATGTCGCCGTCCGGGTCGACGCGCACCAGCGTCGTCGGTGCGTGGGTCCCGTCGGGGAGCGGTTCGCCGAAGTTCCCGACGTAGGCGCGGCCGCGGTGGTCGACCACCATGTCGTTCGCCGGCCCGGCGGCGTGCTCGCCCAGGTCCGCGACCGTGACCAGCCGGTCGTCGTCGAGCCGCAGCAGCCGGCGGTCGAGCATGGACACGATCAACAGGGCACCGTCGGGGGCGAACCCCAGCCCCGACGGCTGGTGGGCCACCGTGCAGATCGTGGTCACCTTGCCGTCGGGCCCGAGCGCCAGCACCCGGTGCGTGTAGAAGTCGGAGAGGAACAGGCGCCCGGCGTGCCAGCGCGGTCCCTCGAGGAACGAGTAGCCGTCGGCGACGACGCGGACCGTGCGTCCCATCACGCTGCCGGGTTGCGGATCTCGCCGACGCCCATCGTCCCGTTGAGCGCCAGCCCGCCGTCGACGAGGACCTCGTGGCCGGTGATGTAGCCGGCCTCGTCGGAGGCCAGGAACACGACGCTCGACGCCACCTCCTCGGGAGCGGCGATGCGTCCGAGCGGGATGCGGGCGCCGTAGTTGCTGCGCACCTCGGCGGTGAACGCGTCCCGGTTGAGCGGCGTCTCGGTGGCGCCGGGAGCCACGGCGTTCACGGTCACGCCCGTCGGGCCGAGCTCGACCGCCAGCGCCTTGGTCAGACCGTGGACCGCGGCCTTGGCGGTGACGTAGGCGGTCATGCCCGACACCGGCTGGATGTGGGTGACCGAGGAGATGTTGACGATCCGGCCCTTCCCGCGGGGGACCATGCGGGCGGCGGCGGCCCGGCACCCGTAGTAGTAGCCGTGCAGGTTGGTGGCGAGCAGCGCGTGCCACTCGCCCGGATCCATGTCGACGAACTCGCGCACCATCAGCCGGGCGGCGTTGTTGACCCAGATGTCGATCGCGCCCCACCGCTCCTCGACCGCCGAGGCGAAGGCGTCCACCTGCGAGTGGTCCGACACGTCGCCCTGGACGAACAGCGCCGCCCGTCCGGCGGCCGCGATGTCCCGCTCGGCCGCGGCGGCACCGTCGGGGTCGGTCAGGTAGAGGCTGGCGACGTCGGCCCCCGCCCCGGCGAGCGCAGTGGCGATCGCCCGGCCGATGCCGCTCGACGCCCCCGTGACCACCGCGTGCCTACCGGTCAGATCGAACATCGGTCCTCCTCTTCAGGGTTGGGCGCCGCCGGGCACCGGCCAGCCCAACCACTTCCGGATCGAGCCGGCGAAGAGCGCCTCCTTGTCCGCCGACGACAGCTCGTCGGTGTGGAGGAGGAAGTCGACCGCCTCGCGGTAGCTGTGGTGTCCACGGCAGCGGGTGAAGTCGCTGCCCCACATCAGGCGGCCGACGCCGAACCCTTCGAGGATCGTGTGCAGGTGTGGCCACAGGTCGGCGAAGGGGTAGGCCCGCTCCGAGAGCGCCGGCGCGCCCGTGAGCTTCAGCGCGACGTTCGGGAACTGCGCCAGCTGCAGTACCTCGGGGATGTCGTCGAAGATCTCGGGCCCCGACCGCCAGGGCGGGTGGAAGAGGCCCAGGTGATCTACGACCACGACCAGCTCCGGATGGGCCCGCACGACGTGGTGCAGCTCCCGCAGGCTGCCGTGCAGCAGCACGAACACAGGCAGGCGGTGGGCCTCGGCGGCGGCGAAGAACGGCTCGTAGGCGCCGTTGCGCAGCTGCTCGACGCGCGACGCGTCCTTCGGGTGGGCGATCACCAGACGGATGCCGACGATGCCCGGGGTGCCGCGCAGCTCGGCGACGAACTCGTCGACCGACGTCTGCAGGGGCAGCTGGGGACCGGCGTGCGGCAGTCCACCGAACCTGTCGGGGTGCCGGGCCAGGTAGGCCGACACGGTCGGCAGGAGGCTGTTGACCACCGCCGCTCGCACGCCGACGGCATCCATGGCGGCGATCGCCAGCTCGGCGCCGGCCGCAGCGGACTGGTCGTCGGTGAGGCACGGGCTCCACGGCGCCGCGGGGGTCGCCTCGTGGATCTGGGCGTCGATGATCTCCATCAGCGCACGCGGGGCTAGGCGGCGGGGAGGTTCAGCGCGCCGGCGAGGTCCGCGACGCCGTCGAAGTCCCACGGGTGGCCGAGGGCGAGATTGATCTGGTCCGCCCCCGCGTCGACGTACTCGTCGAGGCGATCGACGACCTGCTCGATGCTGCCGGCGAGCACGCTGGCACGCCGCTCCTCCGGTAGGGAGCCCGGCTCGGTGCCGAGCATCAGCATCAGGTTGACCGAGCAGCGCAGCTCCGCAGGGTCGCGTCCGACGTCCTGGCAGTGCTGGTGGAGCACGTCGCGCTTGTGGGCGAAGGCATCGGGGGAGACGAAGGCGGCGTTCCATCCGTCGGCATGGGCGGCGGCGATGCGGAGCCCCCGGCGCTCGCCGGTCGTCCCCACCCAGACCGGCAGGCGGTCCTGCACAGGCCTGGGCTGCTGGCTCGCTCCGGAGATCCGGAAGTGCTTGCCGGTGAAGTCGACGGCCTCGTCGTGGAGCAGGCCGGCGACGCACTGCACCGCCTCCTCGAGCACGTCCATGCGCTCGCCGAGCGGGGGGTGGGGGAAT